>NZ_JADEWU010000097.1:0-19821 GCF_015207485.1 Planktothrix mougeotii LEGE 06226 | reverse complement strand
GAGATGGGATTAATAAAGCAGCAAGATTGGTGATTAATCATTGTCTTGAAAATAATATTGGTCGAATTGTTTTCGGTTGGAATCAAGGACAAAAAGACGGTGCTACCCTTGGGAAGAAAGGGAATCAGAATTTTATTCAAATTCCCACTGCTCGACTGAAATCTCGAATTCAAGAACTTTGTTCCCGTTATGGAATTGAGTTTATTGAAACCGAGGAATCTTATACTTCTAAAACCAGTTTTCTTGATCAAGATCATCTCCCTGAATTCGGTGCAAAACCCGACAATTGGGAACCGTCAGGAAAGCGAGTTAAACGGGGCTTATATCGTACTGCATTGAATCAGTATATCAACGCTGATTGCAACGCAGCAGCAAATATTATTCGCAAAGTATCGGCAACATTGGGATTGAATCTTGATGGAGTCAGTAGAGGCGCATTGACTACGCCTTTAAGAATCCGTTTCTGGTGTTCCTAAGAATCCCCGTCTCTTTAGAGCGGGGAGTGTCAAAGGTGTGGAGATTTGGAGTTTGATTTCCCCTGATGACCCTCTAGGTTGTCCTTGCCTTTGTTCCCCAAGAGTTGATTTTCACCCAAAGCCCCGGAAAGGTTATGATTAACAAACTGATCCCTGATTCGGTGTTAACCCAGTAAGAAATTGTTAGCGTTAATTTGAGTCGAATTAACTCCTAATAATTGAGCCAATACTTGTTGAGTTGAAGCTAATTTAATTAAAGTATTGGTATTATCTTGACTTAAGGTTAACTGTTCAAAGCTTAATCCTCCGGTTAAGACGATCAAATCTTCTCCAGGGATAAAGTCAGTCATCACATCATTACCTGAACTGGCGGCCATATAGAACTGGTCTGCACCGACACCTCCGGTCAAGGTATCATCCCCATTATCTCCCGATAACAGGTCATTATCCGCACCACCGGACAGGTTATCATTGTCTTGACCTCCATACAGATTATCATTCCCTTCATTGCCTTCTAGGTTGTCATTGCCTTTGTTCCCAAAAATTTGATCCTGACCCAAACCCCCGGAGAGGTTATCATTGTCTTGACCGCCATAGAGGAGATCTTGATCCTCACCTCCATTGAGTTGATCATCATTTTGATTGCCAAATAAGGTATCATTACCTTGCTCCCCATTAATCGCATCATTACCGCTATTTCCAAAGACTAGATCATCCCCAATTCCGACGCTAATCGGATCATTTCCAGCCGTTCCATAAATTGTATCGTTTGTATTTGGGGTTGGAGTTGGGGTTGGGGTAATATTTGAAGATAGGGTCGCTTTATAAATTTCCCAATCGTTACCATCTGAACCTTGCCAGATGATATTATTGCCAGAAATATCATAGTTCTTATCCTCAGAATTATTATTCGTTAACTGGAGGATACTACTGCCATCGTAAGCGTAAATTTCATAATCATTTCCATCAAAAGTCTCCCAAACAATATTATTGCCTGATATTTTAGGATACTCATCAGCCTCAGTATTATTGGTTAATTGAACGGTATTAATCCCATTATAAAGATAAATTTCATAATCAGTCCCATCCCAACCATTCCAAACGACATTATTTCCTGATATTTGGGGAGAATCATCACCCTCAGTATTATTGGTTAATTGAGTGGTATTAATCCCATTGTAAAGATAAACTTCATAATCATTTCCATCCCAACCAAACCAAACGACATTATTTCCTGATATTTCGGGTTCTAGTTCTTCATAGTCATTATTAGTCAGTTGAATGGTATTAACCCCATTGTAAAGATAAATTTCATAATCAGTCCCATCCCAACCAGACCAAATGACATTATTACCTGATATTCTTGGATCACGTACTTCTTTATATATATTTAGTTCCTCAGAGTCATTCTTAGGCAGTTGAATGACATTAGCCCCATTGTAAAGATAAATTTCATTACCGCTTGGCCAGACGACATTATTACCAGATATTTGAGGATTGCCGTTATAATTTGTGTTATACGAATTATCACTCAATTCAATTGTGGTGCTGCCACTATATAAGTAAATACTTGAAACTCCAGATAATCCCCCGGAGTACCAGACGATATTATTACCTGAAATTTCTGCATTTTCATTGCTAAAATAACTATTAGTCAAGGGAATACTATTAGCACCATCATGATAATAGATTTGATAGGCAGACCCATCCCACTGATGCCAAGCAACCTGATTGTCTGAAAGACTAGGATGCTCATCATCAGCGTTATTATTAGTCAATTGAAGCGTTGTAAAACTAGACATCTTCTTACTCCTTCATTCATTGTTAGCACTGGTTGATTTTTGGTACGACAGGCAAACAATAAAAACCAAATTGATATCATCCACAGGATGATCTCGTAGGACAAATTTATTGGGCAAGTTGTCCCCTATGATTAACAGGAGAAAACAGTAAAAGAGATCAGATGTGGAGATAGGATTACCTGTTATTAGTTAATAATAACATTAAAGTAATAACACAAGTTGCTAGTTACAAATCTTATGATTTTTAACCCTCCTAAGCTAATAACAAGCAACTTATATTCCATCTTTAAATGTTTGCTACACATCCGTATTGTGTAGAGACGCGCCATGGCGCGTCTCTACCGATGGAACGTCTCTAGGGGTTTAGGGAGCATAAGTAGCAAGGATTTCAGGATTTCATATTAGATTAATACAGAATCAGGAATTAATCAGAATTTTGGAGATTTTGAGATCACCATAGTCCAACCCACTTAGTCGGGATTAATCCCCAATGCTCTCAATTGTTCGGCTAAACGTTCAGCCCGTTGACGTTCGGTTTCAGCCCGTTGACGTTCAGTTTCCGCTAAGGTTTGAGCTTGGAGTGCAGCTTCTTCTGGAGTGGGAATTAATTCACCTTCTGCACTAAAATAACGGAGTTGATTGTTATAAATTCCCAAATATAACCCTAATACATGACTCCATAATAACCCTGATTCATTCATTAAAATCGGTTGATATTCTTCACCACTTAAGCGAAATCCTGCTAACTCTAAATCTTCGGGAGAAAACCAGAAATATTCTGGGGTTCTAAACCGATTTTGATAGAGGTTTTTCTTTTCTTTTCGATCAACTTTAGCGGTAGAATCTGAGAGTAATTCAATAATAATATCAGGATATTTCCCATCTTCTTGCCAAACGACCCAAGACCGACGAGGACGTTTAACCGTATTTTTAGTCACAAAAAAATCCGGCCCTCTGAATTCTCGATTTTTGAGTTGTTGTTGACTATAATAGATGGTTAAATTAGCTCCAATAAAATAATCTTCTCGATCTCGCCAGAGCCAATCTAAACCAGCGACTAACAAGGCTAATTGTAAATAATGTAAAGAACTTTCCATCTCCGGTTCATCACTTTCTAGTTGACTGGTATCTGGCATTAAATCTGCGATTTGTTGAGCGGTTAGTGCCATTAGGTTGATCTCCATTATTGAAAGAGGGAATAGGCAATAGGGAATAGGCAATAGGGAATAGGCAATAGGGAATAGGCAATAGGTAATAGGTAATAGGTAATAGGATAAATACTTTTGACTATTTTAGATTAACTTTACAAGACTAATGCTCAAACCCTGGGGGTGTGTTCTTCTTTTTTTTTCTGTTCCCGATTTCCTGGGAAGCACTGAGCTTGTCGAAGTGTTCCCGATTCCCTCCTATCATTACATTTTTTTCCAGAAATTCAATAATTTTATCCGATACATCAATTCCAGTAATCATCTCAATGCCTTCAAGTCCGGGGGATGAATTGACTTCTAAAACCAAAGGGCCTTTATCAGATCGAATCATATCGACTCCTGCTACTTTTAATCCCATCACTTTTGCTGATTTAATAGCCATATTGCGTTCTTCGGTCGTTAATTTAACATTTTCTGCTTTCCCTCCTCGATGCAAATTAGCTCGAAATTCTCCAGGGTTACTCAAGCGTTTCATGGCTGCAATCACTTTATCCCCAATCACAAAACAGCGCAAATCAGAACCCTCTGCCTCATGAATAAATTCCTGTACTAAAATATCAATATTTAATCCTTGGAAGGCTTCAATAATTGATTTAGCAGATTGATAAGTATCCGCTAAAATTACTCCCATTCCTTGAGTTCCTTCTAACAATTTAATAATTAAAGGTGCTCCTCCAACCAGGTTAATTAAACTATCAATATCTTTTAAAGACGTTGCAAATCCGGTTTTCGGTAATTTAACTCCTTCCTGGGCTAATGCTTGCAACGCATTCAATTTATCACGGGAACGAGTAATACCTTGGGATTGATTTAAAGTAAACATTCCCATTAGTTCAAATTGACGGACAATTACGGTTCCATAAAAGGTTTTTGATGCCCCAATTCGAGGAATAACTGCATCAAATTTTCCTAAAGGTTTTCCTTCGTAAATAATTGCAGGATTTTTAGAATTAAGCGAAATATGACATCTTAAATAATCAATAATCTGTATCTCATGACCCCGTTGTTCCCCAGCCTGTCTAAGTCTTCTAGTCGAATACAGGGAACTATCTTGGGATAAGATCGCAATTTTCATAACAAAAAATTAGTCTTGGCTGTTGCGTTTTTGATGTTATTGAGAATCACTTAAAAAGGATTGACGACAATCAATTAAAAACCGTCTTTTCAGTGCTTGCCTTCCTAATAACATCCGAAATCCCATAGCATCTCGATTTGTTAAGGTTAATTCCATTAACCATCGTTTTCCCATTAGTTCAATATCCGTTAAAATCACAGGTCGTAATTCCGTCTGTCCGCCCGAATTACGGACGGGACGGTATTCGAGTAAATCCACTTCAGCGCTCACTGTATTGATGGTATCCCGTTGGAGCGGATGTACCTTAAACCGAACCCGTTGTTTACCTTGTGAAAGCTCACCAGGGGTCTGTACAATCTCAATATCAAAAGCGTGCAAACTCGATGAACGTGCACCTGTATCAATTTTGGCTTTAATTTTTCCAATCCCCAAATCTGGCAATGCTACCCATTCCCGCCATCCAATGATTAGTAATTTGGTTTTAGTCATCACTCCTTTTTTCTGATCAACTTTCCCATTCCCTTATTTCCTATCCCCCTATGATTTACTTTCGCTTTTGCGGTTTTGTTTTCACGCTAATGGGGCCATTAACAATCGCTTGACAGGCTAATCGATAGGTATCCGGTTTTTTCCTAAGAATGCGTTCTTCTGCGTCTGTGCGCGGAGAAACATTGTCCATTCCTTCTACAATTTCCACAATACAAGTGCCACACTGACCATAACCCCCACAGTTCATCATTTTGCCAGTGAAGGTATATAACTCTATGCGGTTTTCTAGGGCTTTAAGTCTTAAGTTAGCCCCATCGGCTGCGATTACGTCCTGATTTTCATTCACGAATTTGATATTAGCCATTTCAATTGCAATGTCCTAGCTTAATGAACATAACCTCTCTCTAAATTATTACAGAATGTTAACAAATGGGTTGTCAGTTATCCATTAACCGTTAACTAAAGAGGATAATCTGACAGAATATTACCCGGAAGGTTACTGACAGCCCGTTGCAAGGAGGACAGAGCACGGTTATAGCCAATAATGGCGTTGAGGAGTCGGTTTTGAGCGCGGGTTAAGTCCGTTTCCTGGTTAATCACTTCTAACTGAGTTCCTACCCCAGCTTGAAAGCGTAAACGAGCTAAACGTAAAGCTTCCGTTGCTTCTTCCACCCCTAAACTAGCGGTTTGAATATTATCAAAGTTGGCTTGTAGGTCATAATAAGACCGTTCCACATCTAAACGAATTTGATTGAGTAATTGATCAAAACGTTCGTCAGCGATGCCAATATCTAACTCCCTCTGTCTAGCCTGAGCTTTGGCGGCACCCCCATCAAAGAAATTCCAAGAAAACTGAACTTGAGCTTCATAACCATCGGCCCAACCTTGGTTAGCGGTATAACTCGGATCATCATTAATAAATCCCAAAACGTTATAACTCGCGGCTAGGGTAACATTAGGCCGGGTAGCAGCTAAGGCGGCTCGTCGTAACTGTTGAGCGCGATCGCGTTCCGCTAACTGTTCTTCTAACTCAGCCCGATTATTGTAGGCTTGAACAATGGTATCTTCTAAGGTTAAATCCCAAGCTCCTGCTAAAGCAATCGGATCGGCGGCTAATAAATTTGAATTTTCATCAATATTCAAAATCGCTGCTAATTCTCGCCGACTTTGGAGTTGATTTCGCCGTGAATTAGTCAGATCCTGTTGGGCATTTGCCAGGGTAACACGAGCTTGCAACACTTCAAAACGGGTTCCCACCCCCGCCCGTTCCAAGGCTTCTGCATCCTCTAAACTCTTCTGGGAGTTCCGTACCGCAGCCGCTTGAATTTCAACAGCAGCATCGGCTTCTTGTAGATTGTAATAGGCACGAGCCACATCAAATCGAACTTCTTCTATGGCTGTTTCTAACCTTAACTCAAAAATGCGTAACTGTTCTTCTGAAGCCCGAATTCTGGAACCTCTCAATCCATTTATCCCTAAGTCATACTGCAATTGCAGGGAATTATCAAAGGAAAAGGAACCATAAAAGGTCTGAAACGGTAATTGATCAGCTTGTTCAGGATTATTAAAACGCTGAACTCGGATAGCGCGGTTCCTAGCTCGAACTTGTAAGTCTTGCAACGCAGAAACAGTCCGACCAAAACTGGAACGAAAGATCAAACTCGGATATAAATCGGCTTGAGTTTCCCTCAAAGCGGCTAAGTTTTGTTCAACTTGCAGTTGGGCAATGCTGACATTTTCATTATTGCGAATGGCTAAATCAATCGCTTGTTGTAACGTCACCGGAACGGTTTCCTCAATATTAACTTGATCCGGTAAGGTAGGCCGATATAAAGGATTGGGACTCGGAAACAAAATGGCCGGGGGATTGGTTTGTAATGTTCCGTTGGGCGTTGGTGGCGGAAAGGGTGTTGTCGGGGGGGTGAGGTCAGGAACCGTCAAGGCTGGCGTACTGACTTGAGCTAGTTGAGTGGGTTGAGATTGTTTTCCTCTATCACTTGAAGGTAATAAAGGAGAAGTCAGGGTTGCAGCCTGGGTAGAGGCATTGGGTAATGCTGTTTCCACCTGTAACGGAGTGTTGCTTTCTGCGGATAAGGAATGATTGCTTAAGGGATGGGGTAAGTTAAAGTTAGGGGTTTGACTAGGGGTTGGGGTTTGTGTACTGTCTCCTGATCCGGTTGTGTTGGATGTCGAAGTTGCACTTGGTTGCGTTACAGTCGGTTGTTCTGAAGTTGTAGGAGCAACAGTCGATGCTGTCGAGGGGGAAACAGATTGTTCAGGGGTTTTGGTAGGATTTTGCTTAAAAACTGGGGTAGGTGATTCGGATACCCCAGAGGATTTCGGTGTCGAGAAATTCTCGATCAAGCGATGGCTTGAAGCAGCCATAGGTTGAGATTTTGTCGGATTTTGCTTAAATGTTGAGGTTAGGATTTCTAAAGGTAAAGATCCCTGAGCAGCAACCCTTGATTCCATAGATGGGGAAACGCTTGTTGCTGGGTTTTGATGGGGAAGTTCAGATGTAGAGACGGAAATCTGTTGTCCCTTTTGAGGGTTTTTGTCTAAAGTGAGATCTAACGGTACAGCATCAGAAGTCTTCTCCGGGGAATCAGTCGCCTTTGGAGAGAAGGAATCAAGGTTGGCTTCTGCTTCTATAGGAGCCGTAGGATAAGAGTCTTGAGGATTTTGTTTAAACTCTTGGGGTTGAGTTGTGTTGGAGTTGGACGAATTATCTTGAGAGTCAATGGGGGAAGGAACAGCCGTTCCTGGCCCCACATTGATTAATGTAATTGCTCCACTCACTCCCACAGCCATCAAATTACGAAGAACGGACATAAGGCTTCTTTTCTGTCTACAAGTCCAGAAACAATTTTAGAGCAAGCGAGCAATATTCCTAAGTTTTTTGGGACTAGCTGGTTTATGAGAACCTTTAAGCCCGACTAGATCTTGATTTCCTTAGCAGGCAATTTCTTTTGCTTCTAAGTCTAACAGGCGCAAGAGATTCAGATCGCCCCGTGCAACTGCCGCTTGACGTCGCCGCTCTAATAAACGGCATAAATGATCGGAGTGCACTTTGGCTAAGTTCTCGTCGAGAGCTTTCTCAAACGTCACTAACCGCAGTGTTGTACCTTGTCGTGCTTCTACAGGCTGAATTTCGGTGGGGGTTAAAGGGGTAACTTCCTTGAAGGGATGTTCTGGTTCTGTTTTGCTGTAGGAAACACCCCGATATTTTAGGGGTTGAGTGGTTTGAGGCACAGGAATATGACGAGGATAGCTAAACTGTACGCTTTGACCCCGATATTTACCTGTTAGTTCACTTTCCACCACATCAACCGGGGGAAAAGAGGCGTCATACTGATTGCCACGATAGGTGAGTTTCATATCTGTTTCTCCTGACCTTAGCTTTAAAGAGGCTGTCTAAAAGACAAATTTTAAACGATTTTTTTATTTCTGTATTCATTGTTACACTTTTTCGGGTCAGATCAGCAAACTTAACAAAAATTTATTAATTTTTCAGGACAAATCAGGAGGGAGGAGGAGTAAGGGGATAGGGAAGTCAACGGTTAATATTCCTAGCCAATGGTGACTTGAGAGGTATCGACGCTCACGGCTCCGGGTTGGAATTGGGCAATATTGACGGCTTTTTCCAGAAAACCTGGGCTGGGAACTTTTCCTTTGAGAATAACGGTTCCCCCTTTTTGAGCGACCCACAAGGAACCAATATCATCGAGTTCAGGATCTTCGTCAAAGGCTAAGACAACCCGTTTAGCCAGACCGCTTTCGTCATATTCTCCCGCAATTCCAATCCGTTCTGGAGGAAGGGAAGTATTGGCTGCGGCTTGTTGTACCGTATCGTTAGACGGTTTACTCGGAACTTCACCGGTAAGGGTGCCAAAAATACGTTCAAACCATCCCATAAAATTAAATATCCTAAATTGATTAATAAGACGAATTCAGTCTAGTGGAGATTGGATTGAGAAGCAAGCCATTTTTGCAATTCTTGTTTTAACCAGTTTAATTCTTCTTCGGGTAATTGATGTCCAAAACGATAGGTTTTGCGACGGGATAAAAAGAAAATATTCGGTTCCTGGGTAACAATTTCTAAACTGGGATAATAATTACCTTTATCATCGGTTGTTCTAATTAAATTAATTTGTTGGATTTGGGAAATATCTCCTTGCTTATGAATGGGGAAATAGGAAAACCAAAAAATATTAAATTTTTTATTTTTAAAATTAAGTTGGACTTTTTCAAAAGGTTTATAATCCAGAAAAGCTTTATAAATTAATAATCCTACAGTAACAGGAATTCCTAATAATGTTAAATAAAATAGAATGATTAAACTTGAATTAATTTCTGTAAAGATAGAGGGTTCTATAACTCTATACAGGGGGTAAGTGATTAAAGCGGCGATCGCGCTTAACCCTAATATTTTAATAGGCATAGATCCCGGAATTAATTGTAACCTTTTTTTAACACTTTGAATCGGATTGCCTAAAATTTTCTCAAGGGGAAAAATATATTGTAATGAAAACCGGGAGGGAATATTAACGTTAAACTCCTTAGGAGATTGAGATAACTGAATAGAAGGTTCAGAGGTGGTTTTTGAAGGAAATTTAGGTTTATAATTTAAAGCATATAAAGCTCCTTGAGTTGAGGAAAACCGAGAGTTGACGGCGGGTTCTATTAAGGTTTCTAACCACTTTTGAAAGGCGGGATCTAGGATGTCCCCGTTAAACTTCATTTTAAAGTTTTCTTGAGGTAATTCGGCTGGAGGAATTCCGGTTAATAGATGAATTAATGTGGCTCCTAACGCATATAAATCGGAAGCGGGAACTGCTAAACCTCCAAATTGTTCAATGGGAGTATAACCAAAGGTTCCGACAACGGTAAAGGTTGACCCTGGAGTTCTAGGTTGAAGTTGAACCGCGCCTAAATCAATTAAATAAATATGATGATCTTCTCCCCAAATTAAATTACTCGGTTTAAGATCTCGATGCAATACCGGAGGATGAAGTTGATGTAAATAATTTAAAATTTCTAAGACTTCAAACGCTATCCAGTAGAGTTGTTGTTGGGTAAAGCGATGATTTTCTTCTAATTTGTGTTTTAAGGAGGAACCGGGAATATATTCGGTGACTAAGGTAAACCAGACATTCTGATCATCCAGGGAAAAATAATCTCGATATTTAACTAAGCGAGGATGATTTAATTGTTTTAAAATTTGGGCTTCCCGTTCTAATAATTTTAAATCTTCCCATTGCATTGAACCTCCCAACGCCAATAATTTAACAACAACTTTATCCTTCAGCATTAAGTCATCTGCTAACCAAGTTTGGCGAACAGGATTTTCATTGAGTTGGCGTTTGAGTCGAAACCGACGGTTAAGCAGAGTTCCCGCAGTCAGCATTATCCCCACGAAATTATATCAATTTGCTCGATCAAAATACCAAGTTTTATAATCATTAACCCCTTTTACCCCGTAGTGAGGTGTTCACGTATCTTTATCTTTGCGTCAGATATTGAGGGGTAAACGCCTCACTACGAAGTTAGAACGTTATTCAGTTTCTTCAACTTTTAAAGAATCACAAGGGATTTTTTCGAGTTCAATTCGGGTCGGATCTCCACTGGAATAAACTTCCAAATCTGTGTGAGATTCGCCCACAAATATGCAATATTCTCCTGGAAAAACAACCCGTTCAAAATAACCCCGAATCGTACTTTGCAAACGAAGAATTTGCACCTGTCTGGTGGGGTTTTTATAACTACATAAAATTTCAGTCTTAATGGAATCTACAGGCAAGTGTACTGTTTGCATGGTATTTTATTAAAGTGAGGTTTTAAAGGACTGTTTTCAAATTTCTTAACTTTTCAGTTAAGGGTAAGGGAGACGAAGAGGGAAAGGGAAAGAGCCCCAAGCCCAATTAGAAATCAGAAACGTCATCTATGACTTTAGATAGATTTGTCCTGATGGTTCTCTGCAACCCTGATGGTAATGATTAATCTTGTGATGTTATCAAATCATCATAACTTAACAATTTATGAATTAAGTTATGTTAACTATATTATACACTTATTAACCCAGTTGCAACAAGGGAAAAGTTGTCAGAATCATCAACACAATTCCTTTATAAATTTCGGGTTTTATCCGAACTGTGTGAAGATTTTGTTGAGTGATCCCCAGAGTAGGTAACAGACTGAACCTTACCGTTTCCATTGCTACTCCCATTTCCATTAGAATAAGATCCCCTGTCTGTATTCAAGGTGACATTTTCCCAATCTTGGGGTTGAGAATGATGTCCCATCAAGCGAGATTGCAGACTTGTGGCAATCACATAAAAAACCGGAATAATATATAAACTCAGAAACGTTGAGACAAACATTCCCCCCATCACAGCCATTCCAATTGCGACTCGGCTCCCCGCCCCTGCCCCTGTGGCAAACGCCAAAGGTAAAACCCCTAAAATGGTTGATAAAGCTGTCATCATAATCGGTCGAAATCGTAACCGACAAGCTTCTAAGGCGGCTTGTTGAATGGATAACCCCTGTTCTCGGAGTTGGTTGGCAAATTCTACAATTAAAATTGAGTTTTTAGTCGCTAATCCAATTAACATAATTAACCCAATCCGACTATAAGCATTTAAGTCTAATTGGGCAATCCATAAGGCTCCAAATGCTCCTAATAATGACAAAGGAACGGCTAATAAAATAATAATGGGGTCAATATAACTTTCAAATTGGGCAGCTAAAGTGAGGAAAATAAAGATTAAGGCGAGAGCAAAAATAAAGTTAGTAGCATCACCCGCTTCTCGAAATTCTAAAGATTCTCCAGAGTAAGAGGTTCGCATTTCAGGCGGTAAAATTTCTTGGGCTAGATTTTCCAATGCCTTTAACGCGACTCCTAAACTCACTCCGGGTGCAGGACTGCCTTCTAAAGTTGCAGAACGAAAGCGATTAAAGTGGCTAATTTGAGGCGGTGTTGTGGCTGTTGAAATCGTGACTAAATTACTCAAGGCAATCATTTCTCCCTGTTGGGAACGCACATATAATTCCTTTAAATCTTCGGGATTGGCTCGATACTTTTCCTCGGCTCGAACCACAACTTCATAACGTTGATTTCCTTGATTAAAATTTGTAATTTCTTGACCTCCAACTAAAATTTGTAAGGTTCGAGCTATATCCTGTACCGAAACTCCTAAATTTCCGGCTTGGGAACGATCAACCGTTAAGGTTAATTCCGGTTTATTGAGTTTTAAATTGGTGTCAATATTGACTAATTCCGGTAAATCTCGCGCCCGAATTACAAAGTCTTGAGAAACTTGGGCTAATTGTTCTAAATCATTGCCTTGTAAAACAAATTGTATCGGTTGACCTTGACTTCCTCCTGGTAATCCTCCTGGATTAGTGGGGAAAACTAAAGCATCCGTAATTGTTGAAAATTTACCTAATAATTGCTTAACCAGAGATTGTTGAGATTGTTCTGGTTTTGTTCGTTCAGACCAAGGAATTAAACGGGCAAAAGAAAATCCTGTATTGGCTTGGGCTGCCCCTCGGCTAGAACCAGCAATGGCAAAATAACTTTCAACTTCTGGCACTTGGCTGAAGATTTTTTCAACCTGCTGTACTACGCGATTTGTATAGTTTAAACTGACCCCTTCGGGAGCCGTAATCGGAGTAAAAATTCGACCTCGATCTTCAGTGGGTAAAAACCCTTGAGGTAATTGTAAAAATAACCAAGCTGTTAATCCTAAAGAAGCAATAAATCCTAAAATCAAAAGGGGTTTTAATCCCATTAATATTCGGAGAGTCCAAGCATAAATGCTAGTAATTTTATTCAAAACCCATTCAAATAAATCCAAGGGTAAAGCTAGGAGTTTCATCAATCCCTTTGGCTGGGTTTCATGACGTAATAAACGGGCAGAAAGGGGAGGAGCTAAGGTTAAGGCAACAATACTTGAAAAAACAACAGAAGCTGCTAAAGTTAAAGCAAATTCATTAAATAATCGTCCACTGGTTCCACCTGCAAAGGCAACGGGGACAAATACTGCAACTAAAACAACTGTGGTTGCAATCACTGCAAACACCACTTCTCCGACGGCTGCAAAGGTCGCAGGAAAAGGTTCTAGCCGTTTTTCTTCCATATAACGGATGATATTTTCTAAGACCACAATCGTATCATCCACGACTAAACCCGTTGCTAAGGTTAAGGCAAATAGGGTTAAGGTATTAATGGAAAATCCCAGGAAAAACATGACACTAAATGCACCAATTAAAGAAATGGGAATGGTAATCGCTGGAATTAAAGTTGCTCTCCAATTTCTCAAGAATAAAAAGATAATTAAAACCACCAGTCCAATCGAAATTAACAAACTAATCCAAACTTCTTCAATCGCAAGTTTTACAAACTCGGAATAATCCACAGCAACTTGATAGCTGAGTCCTTCGGGAAAACTTTTTTCTAATTCTGTTAATTTCGCTTTAATGCCATTGGCAACTTCAAGTAAATTAGCATCTGAAAGTTTACTAATTCCTAATGAAACCGCAGGAGTTCCTTTAAAACGGGCAATGACTCGATCATCTTGTGCCCCAATTTCTGCCCGTCCAATATCTCGAATTCTAATTTGCGCTCCATTGTCATTACGTTTAATAATTAAGTCTTCATAATCTTGGGGGGTTTGTAATCTTCCCAAGGTGCGGACGGGATATTCTGTTTCTTTTCCTTCAATTCGACCACTGGGAATTTCAACGTTTTGTCTTCTTAAGGCTTGTTCAACATCTAAGGCGGTAATTTGACGGGCTGCCATTTTGACCGGATCTAACCATAATCGCATGGCATAACGGCGTTCTCCCGCAATAAAAACACTATTAACACCATCAACGGTTTCTAAGGTATTTTTAATATAAATATCGGCATAAGTGCTTAATTCTAAAGGAGATAAATTGTCAGAAAATAATGCAATCCATAAAATTCTTTCATCATCTCCAGAACGCTTTTCAACTACAGGTTCATCGACTTCATCGGGTAATCTTCTGGCGGCTCTGGCTACGCGAGTTCTAACTTCTTGGGCGGCTACTTCTAAATCTCGATCTAATTCAAATTGTACAGAAATCGAACTGCTTCCTTCCCGACTACTGGAGGTTAAGGTTTTTATTCCCGCAATCCCGTTAATTTGTGCTTCTAAAATTTCTGTAACTTCCGTTTCCACAACCTGGGGACTCGCCCCCGGATAGCTCGTTGTCACGGTAACAATGGGCGGATCAATTTTAGGATATTCCTGCACGGGAAGGCGAGTATAACCTACGATTCCTAAAATAATAATCAGCAACGAACAAACCGAAGCAAAAACAGGTCTTTTAATAAAAAAATTAGTAAACATAAAATCAGTTATCAGTTATCAGTTATCAGTTATCAGTGATTACTACTTTTTAACGTTGACCTGTGGAATTGGGCGCAGAATTAGGAGATAAAATATTAATAGGTGCACCATCGGATAATTTTTGTGTACCGGAAACAATAAGTTTTTGTCCGGGTTGAAGTCCTTCTAAAATTTCAGCGCGATCGCCTTGAATTAAACCTAATTTAACAGGTTGTCGTTTTGCGGTTAATTTTTCCTGTCCTTCCGCTAAAAAGACAAAGCGTTGATCACCTTGAAATTTAACGGCTGTCATCGGTACAACAACTGCATTTAGTTTTTGTTTCCAAACAACTTCAGCCCGCACAAATTGACCATCTTTAAATAAGTTTTGACCATTATCAAACGTCGCTTTTGCTAAAATCGTTTGAGAGTCTTGATTCACCGATGGGGAAATAAAACTGATGCGTCCTGTGGCTAATACTTTTCCCTGAACATCCACCATTTGCACCGCTAATCCTATTTTTAAATCTGCCTTACGTTCTAAAGGAATAGGTAAGCGTAATTCTAACTGATCATTAGCGGTTAAACGAGTGAGGATATCCCCTTTATCCACATAATCTCCTACTTTAATATCTACATCCCCAACAATTCCGGTAAAGGGTGCTAAAACGGCTGTTTCTTGCAACTGAACTTCAATACTGCGAACTTGTGCTGCGGCTTCTGCAACTTGTGCTTCCGCCTGTTGAATTTCTTGAATCCGAGTTCCGTTTTCTAACTGTCTGAGGGCTTGTTGTTCCTGTTCTACAACCGCTCGACGTAAATTAATTTCTGATTTTCGATTTTTTTGTAATTGTTCTAAACGACGTTGGGCGGCTTGTAAATTAGCTTCAGCACTGTTTTTTTGCGACAATAACGCATCAAATTCATCCTGAGAAATTGCCCCAGATCGGCTTAATTCTTCAAAGCGATTAACCCGATTTTCAGCTAATTGAGCTTCGGCTCGAATCGAATCAATTTGAGCTTGAGCTTGATTAATTTCTGCTAAAAAACTACCGGATTCAGCATCAGCTAATCCCGCTTTTGCTTCCGCTAATTTTGCCCTTCCTTGAGCAATTTCTTCAGGACGACTTCCCGCTTGTAATTCCGATAAACGAGCTTGAGTCCGAACTAGATTGGCTTTCGCTTGCGTTAAACTTGCTTCTACATCATCACTTTTTAATCGGGCGATCGCTTCTCCCTGTTGAATCATCTGCCCGGATTCTACTAATATTTGAGTAATTCGACCTTCAATTTCCGGTTTAATATCTACCGCCCGTTTTGCTTCTAATGTCCCTACAAATTCAGAAGTTTCTTCAAGATTGGCAGTTTCTACCCCAGAAATTCTCACCCCATTTCCTCTAGGCTGTCTGGGTTGGTCTGTTGTTAAGTTTTCCGGCTTGTTTGGGTTGGCTTGCCACCATTGTCCACCGACAAAACCCAGACCTAATGCTATTAATGTAACTAGAGTAATGGATAACCATCCTGTTTTTACAACCGCCGATTCTGGGACAGTTGTAGGAGGTAAAGATTGAGGGTTAAGGTCAGTTCGGATTGGAGGATTATCCTGTCCAGCCCAGTCTTGCTCCTGCTCTTTTGTCGTTGATTTCGGGGATTTAGAATAAGACATTGTTCAGCTAAATTTGAGGTCGTTTTTACGGAGCAGAATGATGAAAAAAACAGATCAATCTAGTATTTGACTAGACGTTACAATATGTTAAGCTCACCCAACATCTTTCTTGAGATAGAGGAGGAATGAGGTAAATTTTCTTTTTCCAAACATTCATATAACCACTCCATTTCTGATACCAACATGAATTTTGCACGTTCCCAAGTTGCAGATTGGAAAGAGTCCGTCACCAAATTCCCTATTTCTTGAGTCTCTAAATAAGCTTTTCGTTGATGACAAACTCTTAAGCGATTTTCAATTAATTGTACTCGTTCTGAAGATTCTAAATCCCCAAAAAAGAAATATTTGACTAAAAATCGAGCGCGACTTTTAACCCAGCTTTCTTGAGGTTGTTCTAACATCTTCTCCCGCCAGCGAATACACCCGTTAGGAGTAATCGCATAAATTCTGCGACTAGCTCCGGCATCCCCAGACTCTTCCAGTAATACCTGAATGTGGTCTCGTTCTTCTAAACGTTTGAGCAAAGGGTAAATTGCTCCATAGTTCACACTCATACAACTACTGAGAAACAACTCTAGTCGCTGTTTCAGTCGGTAGCCATGTAAGGGTTCTCGCTGTAATAGTCCCAGGGCAGACAGTTCTAACATTATATCAAATTGATAGTTTATTCAGTAATTTTTACCCTACAGAAAAGTTTTTGATCGATTTTAAAACCCTACCCGGAATATTTCACCCAGTAGGGTAGAGGGTTATCTACACCACAAAATATCTACAGTAGTTTTGAATATAGCAGATTAGTAACTGGACTCATCCCTATAGCTTCACACCTGACAGAAAGGATGAGTCCGATACCTATGCAGTTAGCTGCCGTTTAACAAGTGCGATTAACTCACTCGTAAAACCCCAAACCAAGAACCTCAAGCTTGAAAAAAAATAACTGTTGTGATAATTTAACTTAACGCCAGTTTCGCCAAACGCTGATTCCGAGTTTTTAAGGGGTTAAAAGCATGACGAGCAGAAGAGTTCTGTTTATTCTGAGCAATCTCCAAGGCAAAATTAGGCATTTCTTGATGACAATAAGAACAATACCAATACACTCGGTTATGGTCAATATGACGGAGCATGGAAGAAGAGCAACAGGGACAGTCATTCATGGATATTATTCTCCTATCAAAAAATCAAACGAAAAGAACTCAACAGTACAGATAAAGTTGATAAACTAAAATGTTTTAAAACTGGGTTTTTGTAATTAAACTAATTCCGTGCTTTCGCAGAAATCTGGATTGTATTAGATCGATTTTTTATCAAAATTTTCCATTTGTCTATTTTAATTTGTTCATTCTCAGTTACGATGAACAGTCGATTCAAAATTGAAGAAACTTCGAGTTTGAGTTTAAGGCTAGAGGCGAACAATGAAGAAATTTTGAAGCCAACCCTAATGTTTTTAATTGATTATTTCTTCATCCTTTAACTTCAGCATTAAACTTTACTTCCCTAATGTTTCACCTATCCTGCTAATTTTTACTCACTTCAGAGGCAAATTACATCTTCCTTTTGAGAGGTTTCCTGTAAAATAGAAGCGTTTATCGGTTAATCAAACTGAGCATAGCTTTTTTAAGTATTGTAACAATTTAGAACCCTTAATTGTTTAGTTTGCCCTGTCTAATTTAAACAAGATTTGGCAGTTTCAACCTGAACTGAGACAATGAAAAAATCCCTATAAAATTGAAATCCATGAGACCTAAAATTAAAGATCCAATGGCTTGGCAACAAGCTGAACTTCTGATGCAACCTGCTTTTATTCGTCTCCTCGACAATATCCGTAAACAATTAGACGAATCGATTTGGACAGGAACTTACCAGGAAATTCAAGACCCATTCCCTGGATATCGGCTAGACTTAGAACATAATGGTCAAAAAGTCAGCATAGATATTTGGGAATTGTGTTATCAAATCTGTTTTCAAAACTATCGTCCTACCCATGCTACTCAAGAAAGTCTTGAGGTTGAAATTGACACAACCTTAATTGATCAAGAAACAGGGGACGTTGATTGGCAGAAGCTCGAAGATAAAACCCGTCAGATTATTGAAGATTTATTTGCGCGTCTTACGCCCTGAAGCAACGCATTTTTGCGCGTAATTTTCTATACTCATCAATGTTGAAAAATTTTTAATCTTCCAACTCCAACAATGATTTCAGAATTACAAAATTTACAAGCCAAGACTGGTGCTATTTTGGAAACCTCTAGCCTAGAGGAGGTCATTCCGATGAGCTTTGGAAATGACACCGAAGCGATCAATGCGACCCAACAAGGTGTTGCTTTATATGATCGATCTCACTGGGGACTGTTAAAAATTTCCGGGGAAGACCGACTGCGATTTTTACATAATCAAAGTACCAATTCTATTCAAACTCTCAAACCGGGAGAAGGTTGTGATACCGTATTTGTAACTTCAACGGCTCGAACCATTGACTTAGCTACAGTATTCATCACAGAAGATGCTATTCTTTTGTTAATTTCACCCAACCGTCGTCAGCAGTTAATGGAGTGGTTAGATCGATTTATTTTCCCAATGGATCAAGTAGAATTGCAGGATATCAGTAGCCATTATGCCGTTTTTAGTCTCCTAGGGCCAGATAGCCCAGGTGTTCTCCAGAAGTTAGGTATAACAGATCTGCAACAACAGCCATTAGGTTGCCATCAATTATTGGAAATTGCCAGTTCAACTGTCCGTATTAGTGTTGGTAGTGGTTTAACCATCCTTGGCTATACGTTTATCATTCCTACCTCTGCCGCTGTCTCTGTGTGGCAAATCCTAACCCAAGCGGGTGCTATTCCATTGGGTGAAGCCGTTTGGCAACATTTACGCATTCGCCAAGGTCGTCCAGCACCAGATGCTGAATTAACAGAAACTTACAATCCTCTGGAAGCAGGTTTATGGCAAACACTCTCCTTTGATAAAGGCTGTTACATTGGTCAAGAAACGATTGCTCGTCTCAATACTTATAAAGGAGTTAAACAGCAACTGTGGGGGATTCACTTAAATGCACCCGCTTCACCCGGAACGCCGATTTGGATTGAGGATGCCAAAGTTGGAATATTAACCAGTTATACCAACACCGATGGAGAACATTTTGGCTTAGGTTATATTCGCACCAAGGCTGGTGGAGTAGGTTTAAAGGTCAAGGTGGGTGAAATAGCAGCAGAAGTTGTTGATGTTCCTTTTTTAAAACATCCTCCCCTATAGGATTTTGCTGAAGGTGGAGAAATCCTCAATCACTTCTTCACCTTCATTCTCAAAGCCTCCACAGGATATCCTCCCTGTAAATGCTGTTGAATAATAGTCGATACATCCATCGGTTCAAGGTGACTGTACCAAACTTCATCAGGTAGAACAATTATCATGGGCCCGTTGCCACACTGTCCCAAACAGCCTATTCCCTGAATTTGGACATCGAGAGGAGATTCATCCTCAAACAACGCTAATATCTTGTCACTCCCTTGTTGATGACAGGTGCGATTTTGACAAATCAGAACTTGTTTGAAACCCATACGGTTAAAGGTATCTCCTAAAAAAAACCTTTAAACAACAACTGCCCCGATTTAAGTCAGGGCAGCTATTCAGATAAACCTTAATATAAAACAGAAAACTGAAGACTGCATAGAGAATCAGAAGAAAACAGATGAGGTCAAGCCCTCGGTCTGTTAGTGTGTCTCGGCTGCATCCATCGCTGGACTTCGACCTAACAC
>NZ_JADEWU010000096.1:0-20103 GCF_015207485.1 Planktothrix mougeotii LEGE 06226 | reverse complement strand
TAGCCTTTTTGCTTGCTGGGGGTTTTTGTCCAGATAGTCTCTTAATTTACTCATCTCTCCCGGCGGGTAAAATTCCATTTTACCATCTTTATACCCCCTTCCCTTTTCTATTTCGGAGATGTCTAATATTCATCGGAATAATTGTGAAATGTTTGCTTGGTATGTGATGACAGGTCAACAATATTCAGGACAAATTAAAGACAAAATTCATACGGCTATGGGAGCTTTAGCGGTTTCTTTAGTTCAACCTGTTTTAACAGTTAGTAGTTATGAAAGTTATCAGTTAAAGCAGGCTATTGCTAACAAGTTAAATGAAGATTTAGAAATCGCTAGAAAAGAAAAGCTGAAACAACAGCAAAGAGAACGTGATGAATTTTGGCGAAAACGAGATGCAGGTGAATTGTAGATAAAGTAGTGTGACTATCTCGGTCGCTAATATTCCTTGATTAAGTGTGATGAGGTGCGTGCGCGTTGCTTACGCACCCTACAAAGTTGCTAATATTCCTTGATTAAGTGTGATGAGGTGCGTGCGCGTTGCTTACGCACCCTACAAAGTTAAGCAACTTGGGAAAAATGCCCTAAATTTTTCTGATGGGGTAAAGGTTTACCTTCTGCTTGATAACTCTCAATTAATAATTCAATAACCTCCTCTGCATTATTAACCGCATCTTGATAAGAATTTCCATGAGTACAAGGCTGCATAATATCCTCAAATTCAGGTAAAAATACCACAAAACATTGATCTTCCTCAGACCATTGAATAATAATTGTGTATTTCATTTTTCTGTCTCCTTATTCTTGAGTTTTTTTAAAGTATTAAGTGCCTGATTAACCTGTTTTTCTAAATAAAGTTTAGCATCATCTCCATCTTTACCCGCTATAATTATAGCTTGAGTTAAGTCCGAATGTTTCCACTTACTATGACTTCCTTTAGCGGGTAGACAGATAAACCCTGCTTTTAGGAGTAGACTTTTTAGTTCTCTAATCTTTTTGGGCATAAAATATCATCAGTAATTAACTCCCTAACAAATCCGAGGTAACTGTTCTCCACTCAACATATCAATAATCCGTTTTGCTCCGATTGTACTTTGCAGGGTAACTAAAGGTATTGTAGTGGTTTTAACGTAACCAATTAAACTCGCTTCTGGAATTTTTGCCTGTAAAATCGATAAAGTTTTTTCAATATCTTTCTCAGGAACAAACACGGCAAACCGCCCTTCATTAGCAACATAAAGGGGGTCAAATCCTAAAATTTCACAAGCTCCTTTGACTTCTTCTAATACATTAATAGCTGTTTCTTTGATTTCAATTTCAACTTTAGCAGCAGTAGCAATTTCATTTAACGTACTCGCTAAACCGCCCCGTGTTAAATCTCGTAAACAGTGAATTTCTATTCCTGCTTCTAATAACTCTAAAACCACATCCGCCACAGGTGCAGAATCACTTTCTATTGTTGTTTCAAACTCTAATCCTTCCCGCACCGCCATAATTGCAATCCCATGTCGCCCCAAATCCCCATTAATAATAACAGCATCTCCCGGTTGAACCGATAGGGGATTAATGGTTAAATTATGTTCAATAATCCCGATACCCGATGTATTAATAAAAATCCCATCTCCTTTACCTTTATCAACAACTTTAGTATCTCCAGTAACAATTTTAACCTGAGCTTTTTCGGCAGCTTGTTTCATCGATAGAATAATTTCCCATAACGTTTGAATCGGTAAACCTTCTTCTAAAATAAAACCCACACTTAAATATAAAGGACGAGCACCCGCCATTGCTAAATCATTAACTGTTCCATGAACAGCCATTGAACCAATATCTCCCCCAGGAAAAAATAGAGGATTCACCACATAAGAATCCGTTGTAAACGCTATTTTATTTGCGTTTAATTGCAAAGTAGCTGCATCATGTTCCACTTGATTTGAATCCCCAAAAGTGGGTAAAAACATCTGGTCAATTAATTGACGCATGAGTTTACCCCCACCGCCATGAGCAAGTAAAATATGAGGGTATTGTTGCAGGGGAATTGGACAGGTTAAACTAAAGTCTTGATTAGATGTCATAGATAGGTTATTGATACAATAAAGATGAATTTATAAGACAATTTGAGGAAGGGGCAGATGAAACAGTTATCCCCTAAGCTTTATAAAGTTTGGCTTTATCTCATCCTTTTAATCCTGGGCTATATTTTAGCCGGATGGCTGTTAACTGCATTTCAGGTTTCCATCTGGGTTTGGGTGATCACCTTAGCCATTATCCTCTATTTAGCCAAAACAGGTTCCGAGGGCATTGTATTAGGAAGTGCTGGGGTCATAGGAATTATATTTTTTGGTGTTATTTTCCGAGTATGGCCCAAAAATTGGCCAATAACGATTCGATTGAAAGATATTCCCTTTGGGTCAGGGACTCGACCTAAACTGATTATGCTTTGGCCTGTAACCTATATTTTACTGTGGTTATTCGCTATTTTACTCGTTCTAGGATTAGCATTTGCCCATAAACCCTTAAAATTTTTAGGCTTAAATCCACAACAATGTTTTTATTGTTTAACTCTGTTATCTGGGTTGTCTTTAGGAATAGGTGTGTTAATCTTTAAAAATAGCTTATTCAATTTTATTTAGAATAGCTATACCTAAGTAACATCCGTAAAAATTCCGTATATATTCGGAGATAACACCGTATGAAATCTTCAGCTATTCACAAAGAACCCATTGATAAATTACCTTATCATGCCAAAACACCCGAACACTATATCCAACAAATAGAACCTAGTATTTTATTTGGTTTTACTCCAGAACAATTAAATGAAATTAAAAGAATATTAAATCATGCAATTCCTAAAAATTCTCCTAAAATTGTAGATTTAAGATTTAACGTTGACTTAATTCTTTCTCGATTTTATGTTGTTTTATTAGTGGGGAAAGAACGCCGAAAAATTCAACGCCATTACGTTACACGGGGCATCACAAAAGTTGGCAATTTCGTGGCTGCCATTATTTTATTAATTACTTTAAACTTAATAGTTACTGTTTTGATCTTTTTATTCCTGTATCTAATTAAATCAGCAATTGGAATTGATTTTTTTCATCAAAGTCATTTAATTGATAAAATCAAGATGTTTTTCTACTAATTGAGCTTTAAAAAAGCTACACATCTCTCTTTTATCACGAAGGGGAATAAGTTAGATGAATCAATTTTAGCAAGACCTAAATAGTTAGCTTAACCGTGGACGCTAATCTTGTACAATTAACGATATCTGGTTCAAAAAAAATTATGAAAAGCTATTATAATTTCTCTCAAAACTTAACGACTGGTACAACATTTGTTACCGTCGGGGCAGCGACGGGGGCAGGAATTTATAGCACAATTGGTGGTGTGGGACTGGTGGGAAGTTTTGGGGGAATTGGGTTAGGAATGATGCCATTAATGGGTGTGGGGGCGGCGGTGGGTGCTGCAACTTATGGCGCATTTAGAGCTATTAATCAAGGGGATTCTATTGCTTGGGGTACAGTAGGATTAGGGGCAATTTCTGGCATAGGAATTTCTTCCGTTGTGGGAGGAATGGGGTTAGGATTTGCGGGAACAGGGGTAGGAATTGGCATGGGAACATTAGGAGTTTTTGGCGGAATTGTTGGCTTAGGATTATATGGAATTGCCCAATTAATTGATGCTACCGGAAGCGGAGAAACAGCGTTTCAAGCCTTTGACCGGATGGAAGAACGGATTTTAGATCAAGAATTTTATACCGACGCATTATTAGAAGTATTAGAACTCATTCCTGAATTTCAAGAAGAAAAATTAAAACAAAAATTCAATGATTTAGAATTAGAAGATGAATTAAAACAGCTTAAACAAAAGATTAAAAATCCACAGAAATCATCCTCCCAAACAAATAAAGAAAAACCTAATATTGAAAATCATAATCTTGTTATTTTTCCCCAGTCACCGGATTTAATGTGGACAGAAACACAGCATTTAGCCGGACATCAAAATTCAATTCATGCTGTGGCTTTTAGTCCTGATAGTCAAACTTTGATCAGTGCTAGTGATGATCGTAATATTCACATTTGGGATGTGAATACAGTTAAGAAAAAATATACTTGGTTTATGCCGTATGAGATGTATTCAGTTGCCATTAGTCCTAATTCAGAAGTCGTTGCTACTGGAAGCGTTAATGGTAGAATTACCCTCTGGAATTTTCAGACTCGACAACTCAATCGAACTTTATTGGATCTCAATTTTCCTGAAAAAAATATGGGAATTATTACCTCCCTGGTATTTAGTCTCGATCATCAAATTTTAATCAGTGGAAGTAGCGATAAAACCGTTAGACTTTGGTATTTTAAAACGGGACAATCTAAACGAATTTTGAACGGACATACTGATGGAGTTTGGTCTGTTGCTATCTGTTCTCAGAGTCAATTTGTAGCCAGTGGGAGTGCTGATAAAACTATTAGAATTTGGAATATCAAAACCTATGAAAATCCTATTGTTTTAACCGGACATTCTAACTGGGTGACTTCTGTTTTATTCAGTCCTGATGATCAAGTCTTAATTAGTGCGAGTGCTGACAATACAATTAAAGTCTGGGATCTTAAAACCTATCAATTAATTCGGACATTAACCGGACATTCTGCTGCTATTTTTGACCTAGCTTTGAGTCCCAATGGTAAAATTTTGGCGAGTGGAAGTGTGGATCAAACGGTTAAATTATGGAATTGGAAAACAGGAGAATTATTGCAAACGCTCTCCGGTTGTTCTCCCGTTGCCTTTAGTCCCGATGGTCAACGATTAGTTAGTGGAAGTCAAAAGGGGATTTTACAACTGTGGTATCAACAATTAAGTTTACCAGAATTAATCGCATCTGAATGTTATCAAAATTGGTGGCAAGTATTAGGGGTAAATCCCAAGGCAACACCAAATCAAGTCAAACAAGCCTATTATCAATTAGCAAAACAATATCATCCTGATTATAACATTAAATCAGAAGCGATCGCGGTTATGCAAAGAATTAATCACGCCTATGAGACTTTTTTAAATGAATGGAATCAAAGGGTGCGATCGCATCCATAAAAAACAAGAGAGAGTTGTAAAATTATCGGAGATAGTATCTTAAAGATTAAGTTTTTCTGAATATCGGGATCGAATTACAACAAACACACTATTATTCCAGTTGATTAAGCCATTTTTTCTGTATCCGTTGCACACCGATGGAACAGAATAAAAAATTAAGTGATCACCATGAGGGAGTGTTTGTTATGGAAGTTGAATTAATGTATCAACACGCCTACACCCTAGGGCGTGTAAAGCTTTTAGGCGGAGAACAAGTGCAGGTTGAAGCGGCTTCGATGGTGGGAATGTCCAGTGGAGTCACCTTGCAGACCCAAGCTACAGGGGGTTTTCTCAAGTCTCTAGGACGGGCATTTCTAGGGGGTGAAAGCTTTTTCCAAAATATCTACACCGCACCAGCGCAAGGGGGGGAAGTTCTAGTGGCCCCTGGCTTACCCGGCGATCTGATAACGCTGGATATTACTGAGCCGATGTTGGTACAATCAGGAGCCTATGTTGCCTCCGATATTAGCCTTGAAATTGACTCTAAATGGGGGGGCTCCAAGTCTTTCTTTGGTACGGGTGGCGGGCTGTTCATGCTACGAGCGCAGGGTCGCGGCAAGATGGTGGTTTCGTCCTATGGGGCCATTCACGAAATTACCCTAGCCGCCGGACAGTCTTACACCATTGATACCGGACATTTGGTGGCATTACCCGAAACCATGCCCTTCAAAACCCGCTCGATTGGGGGGATGAAAAGCTTTCTATTTAGCGGTGAAGGGTTTGTAGCTGATCTAACTGGCCCTGGGAAGTTTTTGGTGCAAACGCGATCGCAGGATCAATTCCTCTCCTGGCTGATTCCTAAACTACCCCAAAGTACCAGTACCAACCAGCAGTAGCTAATAAAAGGCTGTAGGCTTGCTATATTTTAATCCCCCTTTCTTCTCAATAACCAGAGTTTTTAAAGTGATCATGAAACTTCTTTATCGTTTATTTTTCATTTCTCTTCTGATCAGCGCTCCTATATTGGCCTATCAAGCATTCGCAAAAGCAACGGACAAAGAGATTGGATTTTCTATCAATCATATGGATTCATCCCTTAGTCCAAAAGACGATTTTTACAATTTTACTGTCGGTAATTGGTTGAAAAACGCCGTTATTCCTGATGATAAATCAAATATCGATAGTTTTAGTGATGCTTTTGATCAAAATAGCCAAAAAATTCAAAAAATCATGAAAGAAGCGGCGGTGAAAAGTGCTACTGCACCAAAAGGTAGTATTATTCAGCAAGTCGGTGATTTTTACGCTTCAGGAATCAATACAGAACTGATCAATAAATTGGGGATTTCCCCGATCAAACCAGAACTGGCAAAAATTGATGCAGTATCATCAAAACAAGAATTAATATCTTTGATTGCCCATCAAAATTTAATGGGGATGCCATCATTTTTGTATGCCTCAGTTAGTCCAGATATGAAACAATCAGATGTTAATGCTTTCTATCTGCAATCATTTTTACCTTTAGGTAAGGATTTTTATTTGAGTCCAGACTATTCTCAACAGAGAAAAACTTACCTTGCTTATATTACCAAAATTTTAGAACTGGCAGGTAAAACATCTGATCAAGCCAGGAATGAAGCGCAAATGATTTTAGAACTAGAAACATCCCTAGCTAAAATCATGTTAACTCCCACGGAACAAGCCGATATCAATCTCACCTATAATAAAATGGGGTTGACAGAACTAAAGGCTAAAACCTCCAATATTGATTGGGATCAATATTTTGCAACACTTGCTTTACCCAATCTCAAAGAGATTATTGTCAATGACCCCAAATATATAATAGCTTTTGATCAATTGTTAGGTGAGCGCTCCTTAAATGATTGGAAAACCTATTTGCATTGGCAATTATTAAATATTTCTGCCTTTGCCCTCAGTCAAGACTTTGCTCAAGCAAATTTTGATTTTTCTAAAAAGACCTTACAAGGTATTCAAAAACCCCAAAGCCGTGATCAAGAAATTGGGGAAATGGTCAGAACTATGTTAGATCATCCTACAGCACAATTGTTTGTAGAGCAATATTTTCCATCTGCAACTAAAGCAAAAGCAGAGGAAATGGTACAAGACATTAAAGCAGAATTTAAGATACGTTTGGAAAACAATCCCTGGATGAGTGAAGCAACTCGTCAACAAGCCCTCAACAAGTTGGCGAATATGAATATCTATGTGGGTTATCCTGAAAAATGGATTGACTATTCTGCGGTTAGCATTGATCGTGATGATTATTTCGGAAATTTGATGAGATTAAATCAATGGCAAATTCGGCGGAATTTAGATACATTAGGGCAACCTGTCAAGCCTGAACTGTTCACAGGTTTATCAAGACCCACAGAGGTGAATGCCGGTTATAATATGGAAAACAATCGGATCGAAATTCCTGCGGGTATTTTACAACCGCCTTTCTTTGATGCTAATCTTGATGATGCCGTTAATTATTGCACAATAGGTGCGGTAATTGCCCATGAATTTACTCATGGTTTTGACAGTCGTGGTCGTCTTTTTGATCCTAATGGTAATCTTAAAGATTGGTGGACACCAGAAGATGCTCAAAAATTTGAAGCCAAAGCCAATCAATTAGTAGAACAATATAACAAATATGAAGCCTTGCCTGGGTTATTTGTTAATGGTAAGTTATCCCTAACAGAAAATATCGCTGATTTAGGGGGTATTACTATTGCTTTTTCAGCTTTACAACGTCAATTAACCGATCAACAACAATCTACCAAAATTGACGGTTATACCCCAAATCAACGTTGCTTTATGGCTTGGGGACAGATGTGGAAATCTAAATGGCGACCCGAAATGTTACGTCAAACAGTGCTGACTGACCCCCATCCTCCGAGTCAATTTCGGGTGACTGGCCCTGTGGTGAATGTGCCGGAATTTTTCACTACTTTTAATATTAAAAAAGGTGATCCTTTATGGCGTGATCCTGAAGAATTAACTATCATTTGGTAGGTTAACTATTAATAAGTTGGGTTTTATACCTCAAACCCAACTTTAATTCATATTTGTGCATTGAGACTTTTTTAAATGAATGGAATAAAAGGGTGCGATCGCCATCTGTAAAACCCTAATCAGTTAGCCTTTGCTCAAAATGTGACTGATCGTCCGTAGACTGATCGTCCATGAAAGCTGATTATAATTTCATGGAACAGTCTAAAACACAAGTTTTAAAGGCTTTAGGAATTTTGATCAGACGATATCGAATGTCTATCAGAATTTCTCAAGAGGAGTTAGGGTTACGTTCTCACCTAGATCGAACCTATATATCTGGACTCGAACGGGGTGTAAGAAACCCCTCTTTAACAGTTCTAGTTTCTCTTGCTAGTGGTTTGAATATTACTGTTTCAGAACTGCTTGAGAACTTAGAAACAGAGATGAGGAATGTGGAGTGAACCGAGAATCAGCAGAAAGTTTTAAATCTAAACTTAAATCAGGTTCATCACAGTCTAAAGTTTTCGATTTATTATTTGATCAACAGTGGCATTGTCGCAACTGTGAAGGGAAAAAAGTTGCTTCTAATCAATACGCTGGAGGTGGTGGAATTCAAGGTTTAGAACGAGGAAATAGAAGCGGTCGTCCAGGGTTAGTGATTGAAACCAAGCGAGAAATTTGTCAAGTTTGCCAAAAAATTACAATTTGGGATCGATGGACAGGGGAAACTAGAGAAGCGAATGCTTCTGCTAATATTCCTTCTAAATTAGTGAAAAGAGTTTTAGAGATTTACAATTATATAGACGTGATTGAAAATCGGCAACGGTTGCCTCATGAGTTAGTTATTGATCATCGTTTTCCGATGGAACGTTGGGGTAAAAGTGAACCGAATCATGATGTTAATATGAGTGAAACTGAAATTAGGAATAAATTTCAACTCCTCAAAAAAG
Organism: Planktothrix mougeotii LEGE 06226; assembly: GCF_015207485.1. NCBI lineage: Bacteria > Bacillati > Cyanobacteriota > Cyanophyceae > Oscillatoriales > Microcoleaceae > Planktothrix > Planktothrix mougeotii. Next base: position 11,101 of record NZ_JADEWU010000096.1, on the reverse strand, counting down.
ATAGTTCTGGGAATCATAATCTTTTAAAGTCAAGAAGTTGTGAAAAATGTATTGAAACAGGGAACCGAGGAACACCATTAGGAATCGAGTTTTGGTATTTTGGAAATGAGAACTGGCCTGATGATATTCCTCAATCGGGTTCAGAAGCAGAGCAAGGATGTGTTGGTTGCGGATGGTATAATTTTGAAGCTTGGCGAACGGCTCTTAATGCAACTCTAAAGCAAGTTGAATCTCAGAAGTTTTTGGAATAGTTGATAACTCTTTCTCTTTCCCTAAACTAATACTGTCTAAATAAGGAATAAGAGCATATCCAATACATTCTGCTAAACGGGGAGGAACTGCATTTCCAATTTGCCACATCGCTTTTTTCATCGTTCCTGCAAAGATAAAAGTATCAGGAAATGACTGTAATCTAGCCATTTCACGGGCAGAAATGACTCGATTAAGATAAGGGTGAATATGAGTTCCACCGTGATTTTCTTTTATGGTCATACTGGGTTTACCTGGATATTGACGTTTGAACGCATCAAGATAAGTTTCATAGAGAGAACCTCCGGGGGGAACTTGTGCAATTCGCTGCATATATTCAGGAGAATGGCGAGTCCATTCATGATTAATTTCAGGAATGGGTGTATACTCAGGAAGATCAGAAATAGCGGATTCAATCGGTTGATATTGTTCGGGTAAAAGTTGAGGTTTGGGATAAGGGTTTTGGAGTCCAAATCGATTGGCAATAAATATCGCTCTAGGTCGAACTTGAGGGACTCCATAGGCAGCAGATTCAAGAATAACAACTGAAATATTGGAGTAACCTATGGCTTGAAATTGTTCAAATACTTCTTGTTTAATTTTTCCATTTTTCATTGTTAGAATACCGGGTACATTTTCCATCACAACGTACCAAGGCGAAATTTCTGAAACAACACGAATAAACTGTTTAAATAAGTTATTTCTAGGATCATCGGGGTTTCGTTTTCCGGCAACAGAAAATCCTTGGCAGGGAGGGCCCCCCACAACAAGATGAATCGGGGGGAAATGCAATTTTTCTAAAGATTTTATTGGATTGAATTCATGAATATCACCACAAAAATGATTACAACTGGGAAAATTATTTTGATGAGTTGCTGAAGCAATGGAATTAATTTCAATACTAGCTACAGGATTAAATTTGGCTTGGACTAAACCTTGAGTAAATCCCCCTGCACCACAAAAAAGATCGATAAAGTTATAGTTAAATGAGGATACAGACTGATTGTCAATATCAATAAAAGCTTGATAGGGATCACGTTGAGTTGTTAATAGTTGTCGTTGAAGTTTTTCATAGCGACCTGATTTTGCTTTTTTTTGTTTTTTAGGAGTAGATTCTGTTTGTGTAGGGGTAAATAAAGATAACTGTAAATCCATTTAAACAAGCCTATGATTAATTAGCCTAAATATTATCCTGATTATAACATTAAATCAGAAGCGATCGCGGTTATGCAAAAAATTAATCACGCCTATGAGACTTTTTTAAATGAATGGAATCAAAGGGTGCGATCGCCATCTGTAAAACGGACAATTGAACCCAATAGAGTCCGTGAATTGAGTGAACTGAACCGTTTATATTTTGAGTAAAACGGTTGACTCTTGGCGATAAAATTTCTCAGCCATTGAAGATTGATTTAATAAGCGTTCGGCTTCTTGAGCATTAAGAGGTTTAGAGAAATAATAGCCTTGACCATATTGACATTCCAGGGATTTTAATTGATATAATTGTTCTTGAGATTCAATACCCTCTGCGATCGCATCCATCCCTAAACTATGGGCCAAAGCCACAATAACTTTAACTAATTCACGTTTATTTTCATCTAAGAACATTTGACTAACAAAAGAACGATCTATTTTTAAAACATCCACTGGAAATTGATGTAAATATCCCAAGGAACAATATCCGGTTCCAAAATCATCAATACAAAGTTTAATTTCTCGATGTTTGAGTTCATTTAAAGTAGCGATCGCCAATTGAGGATCAGACATAATTGCCGTTTCTGTAATTTCTAATTTTAAGTCCGATCCCATTACTTCCGTTTCTGTCAAAATCCGATCAATTTTTTGACTTAAATCCGATGTAAATTGTTGACCCGATAAATTAACACTCATCCTTAATTGAGGATGACAATTAAATTTCTGTTTCCATTCGCGTAATTGGCGACAAGCTTGTCGTAAAACCCACTCCCCAATATCAACAATTAATCCGGCTTCTTCCGCCACAGGAATAAATTCAGCCGGAGAAATAAAACCTTCTTGGGGATGTTCCCAACGCAATAAGGCTTCAAACCCAGAAATTTCCCCATTTTCTAAATTAATAATCGGTTGATAACGGAGTTGAAATTGATTTTTTTCAATCGCCCAACGCAGATCCGTTTGTAACTGTAACCGCCTTAAAGCATCGGTTCGCATGGTTGCATCAAACACGACATAACAGCCTTTTCCTTGCTGTTTTGCTCGATACATGGCGGTATCAGCATCCCGTAATACTTCTGAAGGTAACAGGTATTCCGAGGAACTGTGAACAATACCAATACTGCTCCCAGTAAAAATTTGATTTCCGTTCAAATTAAAGGTTTTTTTGAGAGACTGTTGGACTCGTTCAGCAATCTCTTTGACTTCTTCGGGAAAACCCACATTTTCTAATAAAATTGTAAACTCATCCCCCCCTAATCGGGCTAAAATATCTTGATTTCTTAAACAAGTTTTCAGCCGTTTAGCAATTGCAATTAATAATTGATCTCCGCTTCCGTGTCCTAAACTATCATTAATAAACTTAAATCCATCTAAATCTAAGAATAACACAGAAAAATGATAACCGGGTTGTTCTTGACATTGAATAATAGCCTGTTGAAGCCGTTCAACAAAAAAGGCTCTATTCCATAAAGTTGTTAAAGAATCATGGGAGGCACTATAACGAAGTTTTTCTTCCGTTTGCTTAAAGCTGGTAATATCAACAATTGAACCTTCATAATATAAAATATGCTGTTTTTTTCCATCTAAAATTGCTCTCACATTGGCAAAAATCCAAATCACACTATGATCATGGCGATAAACCTGGGCTTCAAAATTAGAAATTTCATGGTGTTGATTGAGTAAATCAATCATTTGATAAAAATCTTGATGATTAACAAATACTTCTCGAATAAATGAGTTATCTCCAGTTAAAGCATCTGGAGACAAATATCCTAAAATCGTGGCGAAAGCTGGATTAACTCGGATATATTCTCCATCGCGGCTAATTTGAAAAATGCCTTCAACTGCATTTTCAAAAATACTACGATATTTTGCTTCTGCTTGTTTTCGTTGAAATACGGTTCCTAACTGAGTGGCAATGGAGGAAATTAAATTCAATAATCGTTTATCTTCTGGCTTATTTGTTATTGTAAAAAATATTAAAACGACTAAAACTTCATGATCAACAACAATAGGTACACCAAACCCGGCTTTAAGACCAAACTTGATGGCAATTTCTTTGCGCGTAAAGTGATCGGGTGATTCTTGTTCAATATCAAATATCCATTCCGGTTGTTGAGAAGAATAAATGCGTCCAGTTAGGCTTTGATTGGGTTGGAATATATACTGTTGATTCAGGCGTTGAAATTCTTCTAAATTTTCTCCTCGATTATATCCAATCGGGCTACATTCGAGATACTTTCCGTAAGGATGGGGAACCCAAGCCTCTCCAAATTCCCAACCGATTGTTTCACAGACTAATCGCAATGCTACCTCTAAAGCAGACTCAAAATTACAGGCGACACTAACTTCTTTTGTAATTCGTTGTAAAAGGAGTAATTCTTCTTCTGCACGTTTGCGTTCTGTAATATCTAATCCCGCACCGACAAAATATTCATATTCATCCGTTTCTTCATTAAAAATTGCCCGACCATGCCATTCAACAATCAATTCTTGACCGTCTTTGGTTAAAATTCGTTCTTCAGTACGAATGGGTAAACGGCGTTGAATCATCAATTCAAAAACCCAGGGTAAAGAATCACCATTGCGACGGGGAACAAACGTTGCTGTATAATCAGTTCCCTTAATTTCTTCTAGGTTATAACCCAAGGTTTTCAGCATCATATCGTTCATCAGTTGCACTTTTCCATCGGCATCTAAGACAATAAAAAAGGCAGGATTAGCATCAAATAAAGTTTGAGTAAAGTCTTTTTCTTTGCGTAAAGCAGTTTCGGCTTTTTGACGTTCAAGGATTTCTGCCTGCATTTGATTCATAAGCGGACGAATCATGAGCACGAGGTAACTTGCACCAATGGCAATTACCCCCATTAAAATACTGGCGGTCGTCCAGAGTGCTGCATGAATTGTTTGATCATCATCACTTTCCTCAGCAGGGGGAGGCAGAATTTGCTCCTGATGTTCTAACAGGACGGGGGGTTCTTCCTGATGTTTGAGGCGAGAATAAAAAGGAAATAAACTTCCTAGGAAAATTAACAAACCTACAATTAAGAATCCCAGAGCAGATCCTTTGACGGCAAAGGTTTGAAGGTTTTGTGTTTTTCTTTGCATTGCACCCATATAGAATTAGATTAAAAGTTCTACTCAATCCCTTGAGTCGGTTGGAAGTGTAACAATAACAATAATCAATCTTTCAAGATTTCGCCTAGAGCAAAAGCAGAGGACATTAGACAAGGTTGTATGAATCTGGATTCTAGGAATCTTGAATGATTAATTGATAATTTAGATAATTTTGGGGAGAAGTGTCAATTCTATCTCATATTTTAGTATAACGTTCTCTGAATTTAATATTTTTTTTTAAACAATAAAGATTATTTTAAATTAATTTGTAAAATTTTAACCTTACTCTAATCTTAAAACTGTCAGTGATCTATCTCACATCTTAAGCTAATTCATATCATGTGGTTAGGTAATTTATTTAACTATAATAAGAAGTTTTTAGAGTTTTAGGACTATTTAATTTTATGATACACTCTTAAGAATATTATTTCTTAAGAGTGTTAGAAGAAATAGAGAATAGGGAATAGGGAATCTGAAATACTTAAATGTTGGCTACTGATGATTAATCAACAGGTATTTCTAGGAAATTTTGACTATTGCCTATTCTTGGGAAAATTTAGGTTTTTTCACCATTAAAGATTTAGGTTGAGATTTCGGGCGAACGCGATAAACCTTGAATTTATTTAAGGCAATACTAGCAGATTGTGCCACGGAAGTTTGAGGATCTCGCAATGCCTTTTGTAAAATGGGAATAACTTGATGAGAGGGGATATATCCTAATGCAATAATCGCTTCTTGACGGACACGGGGATCAAGATCTTGACTCAGACGAGTCAAAATAGGAATCGTTTGTTGTACTTCCCGACTTAGGCGACGAGACGCGGTGAGTTTTCCTAACGTTGCTGCAATAGAATAACGGACTTGAGCATTAGGATGTTGAACATATCCTGTTAAGGTGTTAATTGCCGCTAAGTTTCCCGATGCTCCAATAGTCAGAATCTGATCAATTAATTGTTCTTCTGAAGTTGCTTTTGTTGGGGGTAATGTGATTTTTTCTGCTTTAATAATAGCAGGTTCAGTAATAATTTCTGAAGAAGTTGGAGATTCTACAACGGTAGGTTCAGTAATAATTTCTGAAGAAGTTGGAGATTCTACAACGGTAGGTTCAGTAATAATTTCTGAAGAAGTTGGAGATTCTGCAACGGTAGGTTCAGTAATAATTTCTGAAGAAATTGGAGATTCTGCAATGGTAGACTCAGTAATAATTTCTGAAGAAATTGGAGACTCTGCAATGGTAGACTCAGTAATAATTTCTGAAGAAATTGGAGATTCTGCAACGGTAGACTCAGTAATAATTTCTGAAGAAATTGGAGATTCTGCAATGGTAGACTCAGTAATAATTTCTGAAGAAATTGGAGATTCTACTTCAATAACAGTGAGTGGTGTTTCCGCTACTTCCTCCTCAACAAAAGAAGTTTCCTCTGGTGTTTCCGGTAACGTTAGGGTTAGTTCTATGGCTGGAGTTGTATCTTCTTCTACCTCAATAGAAGATTCAACCTCTTCCTCAACCGAAGATGGACTCAGTTGTTCAACCTGTGCTTGAGTTGCTTCCAATTCAGCCGTCAGTTGTTCCACGAGAGTTTGATACTGAGTCAACTGTTGATTAAGTTCTGTAACTTGAGCTTCAGATGCAGCCAGAGATTGACTCATCTGTTGAATTTGAGAGTCCTTTTCCTGTAACTGCATCCCCATCTGTTCCCGTTCAACAAGATATTCAGTTTCTACCGTTTGTCTAATTTGCTGAAGTTGGTTTTGATGTTCCTGTTGTAACTGTTGAATCGTTTGTTGTTGACGAATCTGATGGGATTTTTCCTGTTCCTCCCGTTCCCGCCGAATTCTCTCTTCTATACCTTCTTTTTGCTTAGAGTTCTGTTGTTGAAGCACCAGATAGGCAATTCCCACCCCAACCACAACCCCAATAATTAACATCACCACTAAATTGCCCCAAACCATAAAATCACTCCTATTTAATCCAAAACGAATATAATCTCTCAAGATATGTATATGTTGCTTATCTTCATTCGTCAATGCAAATGCCATCTGAATCTATTATCGTTCGCGCTCACGTTTTTGTATCGGGACAAGTGCAAGGGGTGGGATATCGCTACTACACCCAAAAACAAGCCATTGAGCGAGGAGTTCAGGGTTGGGTGAGAAATCTAGCAGATGGTCGAGTCGAGGCGGTCTTTGAAGGACATCAAAACAGGGTGGATGGAATAATTCAATGTTGACACTCCTCGCGAATCAAGCGACGAGGATTCTTAAGTAGTCCAAATACGAACTCTTAATGGCGTAGTCAATGCGCCACTACTGACTCCATTAAGATTTAATCCCAATGTTGCCGATACTTTACGAATGATATTGGCTGCTGCATTACAATCAGCATTGACATATTGATTGAATGCAGTGCGGTATAAACCTCGTTTAACTCGTTTTCCTGACGGCTTCCAATTGTCGGGTTTTTCACCGAATTCAGGAAGAAAATCATGATCAAGAAAACTAGCCTTTGAGGTATAAGATTCCTCAGTTTCTATAAACTCAATTCCATAACGAGAACAAAGTTCTTGGATTCGAGATTTTAATCGGGCGGTGGGAATCTGAATAAATTTCTGATTCCCTTTCTTCCCAAGGGTAGCACCATCTTTTTGTCCTTTATTCCAACCAAAAACAATGCGACCGATACTATTTTTGAGACAAGGGTTAATAACCACCCTGGCGGCTTTATTAATAGCATCTCTAACCTGACGATTCCGTTTTTCAGTTAGAGCAGATAAAGCATTACTCCAAAAACCTTGGGGTTTACCATTTTTATGATCAGCAATTTGTTTGTTATACCACTGATTCAAAGATTTTAAGTGCTTACCATCAACAATAAAACTGGTTCCTATGTTACTTACACAAGTTAACCAGTTATCGATTCCATGATCTATTCCTAATACCTTGTTTTTATCTAGTTCAATATTTTCTGTTTGAACTAGATAAACAAACTCGGCATAAAAACATTGATTCCGAGGAAGAATGCGAACTTCTTTGATTGAATTCCAGTTCAGGTTAGATGGCATGGGTAATAAAAATGAATCAATCCCAAACCATGCTTTAACCTGATTTCCTAACGGAATTCTAATTCCCTCTGGGGTTAACTTCAACCATCGAACCGGATAGGAAACTGTAAATAGCCCTTGCTTCCTGTATTGAGGAGGACGGGGCTTTTCTTCTAGCTTTCCAGTTCTCCATAACTTCAGAAGTTCTTTATAAGAACTCATGGCTTCCACTACTGAATTACAGGTTTGTTGAGCAGAAGAAACATACATTGCCTTAAAATGCAGGTTTGCACTTTTAGACATTTCAGAACAAACGGCTCCCCTGTTAACAAAAACCTGCTTTTTGAAAAACATTTGCCTAGCGTAATAAAGAGCGCAATTGTAGATCTTGTTAGATTCTGAGCAAAGATACTCGATAATTGCCTCAATATCAGGACTGGTATGAATTAGAACCTGTTGACAGCCGTACATCTTTAGCATTAATTGAATGCGGATAATTTTGAAGAACCAGAGGGTTTACAAGGGTTTGAAATTCGATATTGACAGGGGTGTTAAGGGTTGACAATCAACAATATCCAACTTCTAACACCCCCTTAAATCCCTCTAAATTTTAGAGTTAACAAACTCCTCTAAACGTTTAATTCCTTTTTCAATGGTGGTTAAATCCATTGCGTAGGATAAACGAATATGGTCATCATTTCCAAAAGCTTCACCCGGTACGGCGGCTAACTGTTGTTCTTCTAGTAACAAATTACAGAAGTCAACAGACGTTAAACCAGTTTTGCTAATATTGAGATACATATAAAATGCGCCATCCGGTTTTAGACAACTAATCCCTGGAATTGCATTTAATAACTCAAACATAACCTCTCGCCGTTTGGCAAATGCTAACCGCATTTCTTCAACACAATCTTGAGAGTTTTCTAACGCAGCAACCGCACCATATTGAGCAAATGTACAAACATTAGAGGTACTATGACTTTGAACACGGGTTGTCGCTTTAATAATATTCACATCTCCCGCTAAATAGCCAATGCGCCACCCGGTCATCGCAAAAGATTTAGCAAAACCACTACTAATTAAAGTGGATTTATAGCTTTCGGGATGAGCCGCTGCAATACTTAAATGTTGGGCATCATCATAAATGATCTTAGAATAAATTTCATCCGAAACCACTAAAATACCCGTTTCAACAACCACCTCAGCTAAGGCGCGAATTTCATCCGGCGTATAAACCATTCCGGTTGGATTTGAAGGAGAATTCAAAACAAAAAGTTTCGTCTTCGGGGTAAGGGCTTGACGCAGCATTTCAGGTGTAATTTTATAACCCGTATCTGCACCCGTCTGAACAATAATGGGAATTCCTTCTACCAGTTTTACCATTTCAGGATAGCTTAACCAATAGGGCGCCGGAATAATAACTTCATCCCCAGGATTGATCACCGCTACCATTAAATTATAAAGGGAATGTTTACCGCCATTGGTAACAACAATATTCTCACTTTTATAGTCTAAACCTGTTTCTTGACTTAAGGTTTGAGCAATTAATGATCGGAGTTTTGGTTCCCCTGCTGCTGGGCCATAGCGAGTTTTTCCCTCGTCCAAGGCTTGTTTAGCCGCAGCAACAATATGCTTAGGGGTATCGAAGTCCGGTTCGCCTACGCTAAAATTTAAGACATCCATCCCCTCAGCTTTCATGGCTTTGGCCTTCGCTGAGATCGCCAGCGTTACAGACGGCGGAACCTTTTCTACTCGCGCTGCTAGCTTCATATTTTAATAATCTCTAATTTTCTGGTTCAAGATTTAGATTTTAGGAGGGAGATTGCCTAACGGCAACCCTGTTGTTATAAGATGTTGACACTCCCTGTGCCTAAAGGCGTGGGGATTCTGGGTTCAACGAAACCACTTAATTAAAGTACCTTGCCGTGCTTTAACCAGAGGTGGGATTCACGCCCTTGCGTAAATTTGGGTATGCCCTACCCTATTCGCATTGCTGCTTTGTCTTTTTTACTTGAAACAAATTTGTTTCAAAAAAACTGGTTGTCTAGCTCCTATGAATCTTTTACCCACTGCTGGGAAGAAACTAAAACTGTGCAGTAGAACCCTATAGATTCAATTGTCAAGGTTCAGCGTTTTACCGTTAGGTGACTAGGTTTTTAGACAGGTTTTTTACCTTTCCTGTTACTGGAAATGGTAGCACAATCGGATGTCAATAGACAACCCAATAAAAAGCCCAAGTAGAATTTAGGGGTTTTAAACCCATTTTTCTGATAACATTGTATTAGAATTGCTTCTCTTTTTCTACAGCAAATCTTAATCTCTTAATCTTGAGGAGGAATTGTTACGGGTTAAAAGTTAAGAAAATTTGAAATTTATCCCTGTTCCCTGTTCCCTGTTCCCTGTTCCCTGTTCCCTGTTCCCTGTTGATCAGAAATTTTTAACCCCCATAAAATAGGATTGCTATATGAGATTTATTAATCCTAAAACCGACTTTGCCTTTAAAAAAATATTTGGCTCTGAAGATAGCAAAGATATTTTAATCAGTTTTTTGAATAGTATTCTTTATCCTGATAATCCGCAGATTGAAGATTTAACCATTCTCAATCCCTATCAAGCCCCTAAAATTAGAGGGATTAAAGATACTTATTTAGATGTCAAAGCCACGATAACGGGAAATAAAACCGTTATTATTGAAATGCAGATTTTGAATATTGAAGGATTTGAAAAACGAATTTTATATAATGCAGCTAAAGCTTATTCAATTCAGTTAAAAAGTGGAGAAGATTACACCTTATTAAATCCAGTTATTGCCGTTACAATTACAGATTTTGAAATGTTTCCCCATCTGGATAAGGTCATTTCTCGGTTCGTTTTAAAAGAAAAAGAGTTTTTAGTGGATTATCTGATTTATGATATTGAATTAGTTTTTGTAGAACTTCCCAAATTTAATACCTCAATTCATGAGTTAGAAACCTTAACCGATAAATGGATCTATTTTATTAAAAGTGCTAAAACTTTAGAAACTGTTCCTCAAACAATGGCACAGATTCCTGAACTGCAAAAAGCCTTTACCATTGCCAACGAAACCACTTTAACCCCGGAAGAACTCGAAGATTTAGAAAAACGGGAAATCTATATTTATGATCAACGGAATGCGATTAAAAAAGCCGTGAAATTAGCCAGAGAAGAAGCATTAAAGCAAGGAATTGAACAAGGAATTGAACAAGGAAAGGAAGAATCTAAACTCGAAATTGCTCAACAATTAATCGGCTTATTAGATGATCAAACTATCAGCCAAACCACCGGATTAAGTATAGAACAAATCCAACAATTGAGACAAAAACAGGAAACTCCTAGTTAAAAAGTCTCCTGTAGAGACGCGCCATGGCGCGTCTCTGTTAGCGCGTCTCTGTTAGCGCGTCTCTGTTAGCGCGTCTCTGTTAGCGCGTCTCTGTTAGCGCGTCTCTGTTAGCGCGTCTCTGTTAGCGCGTCTCTGTTAG
>NZ_JADEWU010000095.1:0-20435 GCF_015207485.1 Planktothrix mougeotii LEGE 06226 | reverse complement strand
CCCTCATCCCCTTCCCCTACTCCCCTGCATGATAGGAACTACGAACTAATGGCCCAGAACGAACTTGAGCAAAACCCAGATCCGTTGCGATCGCTCCTAAATGCTCAAATTCTTCCGGTGTCCAATATTTCTGCACGGGGAGATGCTCTAAAGACGGACGCATATATTGACCGAGGGTAATGCGATCGCATCCCGCCTCACGCAAATCTTTTAAAGTTTCAATAATTTCTGCTTCCGTTTCCCCGTGTCCTAACATTAAACCGGATTTTGTAGGAATTCGAGGATCAAGCTGTTTCACAATTCTTAATACATCGAGCGATCGCTCATATTTTGCGCCCCGTCTGACGGGTGCTTGTAGCCGTTGGACTGTTTCGACATTATGGTTATAACAGGCAGGTTGAGCCTTAACGACGGTGGTAATGCGTTGATATTGAAGCGCCTGGGGATTCCCCCCACCTTGCCCGCCCCAAAAATCCGCCGTTAGAACTTCAATCTGAGTCTCTGGGTTGAGATGTCGAATGGCCTCCATTGTCGCGACAAACCAGCCTGACCCTGCATCAGCTAAATCATCTCGCGCCACAGAGGTTAAAACCACATACCGTAACCCTAAAATTTGTACCGCTTCCGCTACCTTTTGGGGTTCTTCGGGATCAAGGGGCATGGGTGCATGACCCTTATCCACTTGACAAAAAGCGCAGGAACGGGTACAAGTTGGCCCCATTAACAAAAACGTTGCGGTTTTCTGAGCATAACATTCCCCTCGATTTGGACAACGACCTTCTTCACAAATGGTGTGAATTTGACGCTGTTTGATAATTCGTTGTACCGCAGAGAGTTCACTGGCTTTACCCAGGGGACGGCGTAACCAGTAAGGGAGCGGTTCAATAAAATTTTGAGACCGATTACGATAAGATTGTTCAGCAGAGGAATGGGGAGATGGGGACATACTTAATCACCGATGAGGATAAAACATTTAACTCAAAAGTTTCCCGACAAGAGTTAGGCTTTAGACCGAATCTCTTCAAACAGCCGAGGTTAAACCAGACCAAAACCCGGTTATTTTACCTAGAAAGGGGCTTGAAAGCGTGGTGCTTCTAGGACGGCTTTTTGAGGATTTATGATAAAATTGAAAAGTCTCAACAACAGCACCTTACCTCAATGTTTGGAGTTAGACCCTATGCTAACAGTATAAAAAAGAAGCGTACATTAAAGACGCTGAGGGGGGGTTGAAAAAATTGGGTGGCGATTTCCAAGGGACAAAAGCCAAAAAACTAAAGAAGTAGCTAAACCCGAAAAGTTAAAGCTTTTCCAATTAAGGCAACTAAAAACGTACCTTGGGTGCAAGGTAACGCCCTTGTTAAATATCCGAGTAAGTCTCTGGAGATATAGCCTTGGGAATATCAACTAAGTTAGGCTTGTTCTGATGTTCTTTGGAACAATAAAACAGTTTAAGTAGGACTCGTGAGAGCCTAGTTGATTGTCAGGTTTGTCTGGGAAAGAGAAACCCTGAACAGCAATATTTTAGAAGCTCCGTCTTGAAGTGCGGAGAAAACCTTAAGCATCATTATGGGAGTCAGTCGTGGCAGGCCGGAAAATACTGGTAATTGACGATAGCAAAGTCATTCGGGTGCGAGTTCGAGAAATGTTACCCCCTGGTAACTTTGAGGTATTAGAAGCTAAAGATGGTAAAGAAGGTCTCGAATTTGTTCAGAGAGAACATCCTAATTTGATTATGTTGGATTTCCTCCTGCCTAAGTTAAGTGGCTGGGATGTTTTTAGGCAGATTCAAGCTGATGAAACCTTACGGCGAATTCCCCTTGTGCTGATGTCAGGACGGAAGGAAGAAGTCACTGAAAAAATTTCAGAACCGTTTCAATATTTTGAATTTATTGAAAAGCCGTTTGAAAAGAAACAACTGCTTGATGCTATTAAATCCGCGTTTCAGAAAGCGAATTTACCCCGTCAACCGTTACCTAAGTCTGGGCCTGAGACTTCTCCCGTTTCTGACTCTGTTCCTACACCTGCTTCTGCTGCCAGTGGAGACGCAGCAGACATGGCAGCGATGAAGGCGGAAATGGCGAAGATGCAGGCCGAAATAGAGGCTCTGAAAAAACAAGTGTTACAAATCAAAACCTTTATTCAGAAGAAACTGAAATAGGCTGTTGACTGTTGACTGTTGACTGTTGGCTTGTTAATAGACAATAGACAACGGACAACGGACAACGGATAACGGATAACGGATAACGAACATGATATTGGATGCTTCATTTTTAGCAGAGTTAAATGCCTCGATGGATTCGTTATGTGAACGAATGAATCGATTTTCTCAGGCGAAGGTTCTGGTGGTGGGGGATTTAACGTTAGATGAATTTCTCACAGGTCAGGTAGAACGGTTATCACGGGAAGCTCCGGTGTTAATTTTGCGTCATGAAAATACCCGCCAAATTCCAGGGGGAGGGGCAAATGCCGTTTACAATTTGGCAAAATTAGGAGCATCGGTACAGGTTGCCGGATTTGTGGGAAAAGATGATCAAGGCATCGCTCTGTGTGGAATTTTTGAACAGGCAGGAATTGATATTAAGGGAATTTTAATTGATCCTGACCGTCCAACGGTAACAAAAACTCGCATTTCCGGTCATGCTCGTCAATCCGTGACGCAACAAATTGTTAGGGTAGATCGTAAATCCGATGAGTTACCTGATATAGAATTACAGTTAAAATTAGCAGAATATATTCGGGAAAATATTGATACTGTTGATGCAGTGGTTTGTTCAGATTATGGGGATGGAGTTTTAACCCAAACGGTCATTGAAGCGGCGTTAAAATCTCCTATTACTATTGTAGATACTCAAAAAGATTTACATCGATTTGCTGGAGCAACGTTATTTACTCCCAATCTTCCTGAAGCGGAAAAGGCTGTTGGATATTCGATTCAAAATTCACAAACCTTACAACAAGCAGGACGGGATCTATTAACGTTAACTCAAGCCCAGGCGATGTTAATTACGCGGGGGGAAGAAGGCATGAGTTTATTTGAGGGAAATCAACTTTTGCACATTCCCGCTTTTAATCGTACCGATGTCTTTGATGTGACGGGTGCAGGAGATACGGTTGTTGCTGCATTAACGTTAGGTTTATGTACAGGTTCATCCTTGTGGGAAGCATCGGTTTTAGGGAATTTAGCCGCTAGTTTAGTCGTGCGTCAATTTGGAACCGCAACCACAACCATTGAGGAAATGAAAGAAGCTTTGCGATCGCTTTTAAATTTAGAATAACATCTAATTATTAATACCTAATCCGCTTCTTTTTGGGGATTAGGCTTGACAAATATTTATTTTAAGATAAAATCCTGATGAACCTCTATTTTTATGAACGCGAATGTTAACCCAGGATAAGCCTTTAACAGAAACAGCATTTCTGGCTAAACTCAACGAAATTATTGAAACCCATCACTTACTCAAGCATCCCTTTTATCAAATGTGGAATGAAGGGAAATTGACATTAATGATGTTACAAGAGTATGCCCAGGAATATTATCTGCACGTTCATAACTTCCCCACCTATGTCAGTGCAACCCATGCAGCTTGTGATGATATCAACATTCGCAAAATGTTGTTAGAAAATTTAATTGAAGAAGAACGGGGTTCGGCCCATCACCCGGAATTGTGGTTACGGTTTGCAGAAGGATTAGGAGTAGAACGCAGCGAAGTTCTCAACCGCAAACCTTTAAGTAAAACCCAAGAATCTGTTCAAATTCTTAAAGAATTATCTCGCAGTGAAGCACCCGAAAAAGGGTTAGCTGCTTTGTATGCTTATGAATCTCAATTCCCTCAAGTTTCGACAACTAAAATTGCCGGACTAGAGGAATTTTATGGGATTAATGAAGAATCGGCTTTATCCTTCTTTAAAGTTCATGAAAAAGCAGATGAAATCCATAGCCAAATGACTCGCAAAGCCTTGTTACAACTGTGTCAAACCGCAGAACAACAACAAGCAGCATTAGAGGCGGCGCAAACTGCTGTTGATGCGTTTAACTTGCTCTTAGATGGAGTTTATGAAGAGTATTGCCAAAACTAGAATTTAGGCGAAATCCCGGTTAATTTTTCTTAAAAATTCAGTAGAGGCGTTCACAATAACGTCTCTACTGTGATCCAATTCAAGAGAACTTAAATCGCCTCAACAATTCCATTGGTACCAATACTAATACTTTTATGGCCAGCGCCACCGGAGGCAATATTGACGGTGAGTTCATTTTTTTGAGCATCATAACTACCTTTAAAGCCCAGAGGAGTGCCATCCTGGGTATAAATTAGAATGTTGACGGCTCCCGATTTTACCTGGGAGAATGCCATAGCAGTTGATTGTCCACTTGCTAAAATTTTAGATGAATTTTGGCTTAAACCATACTGAATTGGTTTTCCGGCTTCATTAATGAGTCGAACCGTCAACCTTTGATCCGTTTTAACTCGAAATCCTGTATAAACTTGGGCAAAACTGGGACTAGGGGAAAGTATTGTTGGAGTAGCGAAACCTAATGTCGCAACTAAAGCAACCGTTGTTAGAATTTTGAGTTTCATAGGTTTTATGAAATTAAAGTAGAATCAGTGTGTCAATCATTCTAATCTATATTTTTGACGTGTACACTTTAATTTTTTACCTGAGAAACAAATAACTTTTGTGGCTAATCCCCAATCAAAATTTTAGATTTTCTCAACATTTCATGATTGACTTTTTTACTCTTAATTTTATAAGATTTTAGATTGATTAAAACGTGGAACAGGCATCTTGCCTGTTACTGTTAGCTGGGATGTTCCCTTGTTCCCCAGTAGCGCAGGCTTGTTCTGCCATTCCTAAAGCAACTGCATCAAATACAGGTGCGGCCCATTGTCGTCCGGCTTCAATAGACCCGGCTCGTTGAATAATTTCTGCGGCTTGGGCGACTTCAATAATAGCAATTTTAGGATTATATTCAGCAGCCCTTTCTATCATAGGATGCCATGCTAAGGAATGACCCTCACGGTTATTTTGACCTCCCCGCACTCTCGGCCCAATATTGACTAAATGTTGTTGTTGATAAAAGGGTAATAAACGGTTTTGAATGCGATATTCCCACCACAAATCACGTTGATGGAGTCCCGTCACTAACATTTGAGCACCTGGACGAGGGTTAGCCGCATTAGGAATATTAGCATCGGCGCTTAAAACCACCGTTTGTACAGAAGAATTTCCCTTATGAACTCCCGCAATAAAATGTTCTAAAGCTTGAAATCCATCAATGGTTTCTCCATACATCGAAATCGTTGGAGTTAATACATAAAACCCTAACGCTTCTAAGCGTCGTTTCATTTCTTCAACGGTGATAGAATTCCAGACTCGACCGACAGAAACACCATTCACACTTGCCCCAGATTGTAATCCATTCCGGGTATATTGCATCGGTAAAATAGCAATGGGTTTATTGGTATTAATCCGAATCGGAGCAACATCGGCATGAGTCCAATTTTCCCCTGTATAATTGTAGCGAACTCGATAAATCCCTTGTCCGGCTTCATATTGATATGACCGACCATCTTCTAAAATGGCAACGGTTTCTGTCGGGTTGGAATTTTGACATTGAACAATAGAAGTTGGGGAGTTTGTCGGACAAGGGTTGAGAGTTTGGGCTGTAACCGGGTAAGAAAAACCTAATATTAGGGACGTTAGACTGAGTACAATCTGGGTTTTCATGGAGAATTGACACGTTAATTGAAAAAGCTGTTAAAGCTTCAACACAAGACTGTAACATAAATCAGGAAAACTGAACAAACCCCCAATTTTTTGGGGGTAAAGTGTCAAACCTCAACAACTGGTTTAATCAAAGTTTTAAAGCTTAAAGTCATTAAATAAGCGAAACCTGCGACTAAAATAATGGTTGCACCCGATGTTAAGTTAAAAAAGTAAGAAATTCCTAAACCGAGGGTGGTAAAAATCATTCCTAAACTACTGGATAATATCATCATTTGTTTTAAATCCTTAACAAATTGTCCTGAAATAGCAGCCGGAATAGTTAAAAGAGCAATTACAAGAATTAAACCGACCACTTTCATAACCATGACAACGGTTAAGGCAATGGCAACAATTAACATTAAATACAGTTGATCAACGGGTACATTTCGAGTTTCGGCAAAAATAGGATCAAAGGAAATAGCAACTAATTCTTTATAAAAGAGGATGACCATGACTGCAATTAGAATATCTAATCCCAGCATTAAGATTAAATCCGATTGAGGAACAGTCAGAATACTGCCAAATAAATAACTCATCAAATCAACTTTATAACCGGGCGTTAAATCAATTAAAATAATGCCAATTGCCATTCCAATCGCCCACATCACGCCAATAATGGTATCGGCTCGTTGTTGAGTTTTTCGATAGACTAACCCCATTCCTAATGCAGAAAAAATAGAAAATGCGATCGCTCCAAAAACAGGATTAAATTGAAAAAAATAACCCATGCCAATGCCTCCATAGGCTGCGTGAGCAATTCCGCCACTGATAAATACAATTCGATTGACAACAATAAATGTTCCCATTATGCCACAAGCAATACTGACTAAGAGTCCAGCTATTAAGGCATTTCGCATAAATTCAAATTGAAATAATTTAATTAATTCTGTTATCATTTTGGGTTCTTGATCAGGATTCTTCAAAAAAGAGGGTGTTATATGAAGCCAGATTAGCCTTGTGTAAAGATTAAGTAAAAGTGCTTGCGTCAGGCAATTAGATGAAATAATCTAAACAATAAGGATTTGCATTAATTGACACCTTAATGTTGCTGCTATGTTCAGATTACCAGACTCTAACCTTAACTCTCATTTAGCCTTTTTCTCGGTCGGATCTGCTGAAACAACATCCTCAGAGATTGCTTTTTTTGCTGCCGATGTTCCCGATTTACCTATCCTCCTCAATGGTTTAATGCCGGGGGTTGAAGCGATTATTCTTGATGCAAATGGCACAGAATTGCAACAAATCGCTGATATCCTGAAAACCAAGCAATATCGCGTCGTCCATATTTTTTCTCACGGTAAAGCCGGAGAAATGGGATTAGGGAAAACAACCCTCACCCAAGATAACATCTATAATGATGCCTCCATTATTCGAGAGTGGAAAAAAGGTTTAGCTTCCCGGTCTGAGATTTTATTGTATGGCTCTAATATTGCCAAGTCTTCTAATGTTTTGATTACGATACTATCGGAACTTACAGAAGCTAATATTACCGTCTCGAACAATTTTAGCTCAAATCTGTGTTTAGAGGGAGATTGGGGTTTAGAAGTCCATACTGGCAGCATCAAACCCCCCCTGGCAATTCAACTATTTGGGTTTCAATCCCCCCTTTTACCATTATCAATTGCCTAAAAAAACAGGCTACTGATAAAATTGTGGCTAAATTTATTAAAATAAAGCCCCAATAGAGCGCCCCATATTTTCCAGTTTCATCGCTTCCATTGCTGCGGTTGGTTCATAACCACAGTGAACCATACAGTCTGCACATTTGGGATTTCCGCTCGATTTTCCGTATTTTGTCCAGTCGGTTTTTTCCAATAATTCTTGATAACTGGAATAATACCCCTCATTTAATAAATAGCAGGGTTTTTGCCATCCTAAAACACTGTAACTCGGACTTCCCCAAGGGGTACAATCATAATCTTCTTCTCCCATCAGAAAATCGAGAAATAAGGGGTTATGGTTAAAATTCCATTTCTTTTTTCCTAATGTATAGGGAGATAAAATTTCACGGAATAAGGCTTTAGTTTGTTCCCGTTTCAAGAAATTGTCTTGATCAGGAGCCCATTCATAACTATAACCCGGAGAAATCATCATCCCATCCACACCTAAAGTTTCCAGAAAATCAAAGAATTTCTGCATTTCCTGGGGGTTAGTTCCTGCAAATACGGTTGTATTGGTTGTGACTCTAAATCCTTTCGATTTTGCCATTTTAATCGCTTGAACTGCAATGTCAAAAACCCCTTCTCGGTCTACACATTGATCATGATGTTCTTTTAATCCATCTAAATGCACACTAAAGGTTAAATAGGGAGAGGGTTTAAATTTATCTAAACTTTTTTCCAATAAAATGCCATTGGTACACAAATAAACAAATTTTTTGCGGGCGACTAACCCAGCAACAATTTCATCAATTTGGGGATGTAATAAGGGTTCACCGCCAGGAATAGAAACCACAGGCGCACCACAGTCTTCAACGGCTTTAAAACAATCTTCGGGGGTTAAATTTTGCTTAAGAATTTCTTTCGGATGTTGAATTTTTCCGCAGCCAGAACAAGCTAAATTACACCGAAATAACGGTTCTAACATTAACACCAGGGGGAATTTTTTCCGCCCCATTAACCGTTGCATCAATAAATATTTACCAACGGCGATCGCTTGTTCAATTTGAATAGCCATTTTTCTCCTCTCACCAGAAACTTATTTTGATAACATAAACCAATTAACGGCATCTTTCAAGGCTGTTTTAATTGAAGATTGAGGTAAACCCAATTCTTGAACCGCTTTTGAGGCATTATAATACATCGATTGTCGGGACATTCTCACGCCATCTAAGGGGATAGAAGGAGTTTTCCCTAGCCGTGATAAAATCATTTCATCGACCCAGGCAACGCTTAAGGGAAGCCAAATGGGGACGGTTTTTTCAGGGGCGGGTAAACCTGTAATTTCTGATAATAAGTCTAAAAATTCTTTTAAGGTTAAATTTTGATGACCTAAAATATAACGTTCTCCGGTTTTTCCTTTTTCTAAAGCCAATAAATGACCTTGGGCGACATCTCGGACATCAATAAAATTTAATCCAGTATTGACATAAGCAGGCATTTTTTGACGAAGAAAGCGTAATATTAAGTCTCCTGTGGGCGTAGGTTTAATATCCCCAGGCCCAATAGGGGTACTGGGATTAACAATCACAATATCCTGACCTAATTTTACCGCATGATGCGCTTCTTGTTCTGCCCAATATTTAGATTTTTTATAATATCCGACTAAATTTTCCACCGGACTTTGATAAGTTTCATCCACCACAACACCAGGTTTTACCCCAATAGCCGCAACGGAACTGGTATAAATCGTGCGTTCAATTCCGGCTTGTCTGGCGGCGGCTAAAATATTACGAGTTCCCAAAATATTATATTGTTCTAATAAGGCTTTATCTTTTTGCCATAAAGAATAATGGGCAGCACAATGGAATAAAACTTGACAGCCTTTTAAAGATTGAGATAAATTAGAATCTGTTAAATTTCCTTCAACAATTTCAACATCTAAATTCTTTAAGTTTCCTAAATTACTCTCAGGACGAACTAACACTCGAACCGCATAGTTATTGTTTAATAATAGTCGAACTAAATTTGCTCCAATAAATCCCGTCCCACCGGTTACAAAAGCTTTGATCATGATCGTTGCTGAAATGAAGGAAGAGGGAGGCGTTCACGCCTCACTACTGTTTTAACGACGTCTTCTAGCCCCAGAGGAAGAACGACTGCGGGAACCACTGCCAAAACTAGGTTTACGTTGTTGGGTTGAGCCTTTATTGGGGGACTGACGTAAATCCGTTGCGCCAACACCCGAACCCGTTGAACGGCTAGAATTGGGCGAAGTTCGACGATTTACGGAGGAATTGCGATTTGAGTTGCGGATATTTCCGGTGGTGCGTAAGGTTGTACGATTTTTCACCGCCGCTGGGGGACTATTATAGCGAGTCCGATAGTCGTTCACCGCTTGGTTATAGCTAGAACCATAACCCCCATATCCGATTAAAGGGCCTCCCGATACATACACCGGAGGGACATAATAACGGGGGGCAAATAATGTATTGGCGATGGCACTTCCAGCAAAAGAGGCGGCAAAAGGTGTCCAGAAACTGGATTCTTGGCGGACAATAACGGTTTGAGGTTGACCGGTGGCGGGGTCAGGCTGGGTTTCAGTCACGTTATGAACGTATTCAATGCGGAAATCCGGTGTTAAATAAAAAACGGGTTGACCGTTATTAATATTTAAGTTACTTTTTTCTCCGGCTTTGATTTGTTCATCCGTTAACTGTGCCATCTGTAAATTCGGGGTTTGATAGGTGGCAGATTTACCCGCAGGAGTATTTAATAACATCAGGGTATAGGTTCCATCCACATCATTATATTGAGCTTGTTGAACGGGATATTGACCCTCTGTAACTTGATTGGTTGGAGCCGATACAACCGGAGTTGATTGTTGCACCCTAGATGAAGTTGTTGAAGACCCACAGGCAACTGTTGTCCAACAAAAGGTGAGTGAAATGAATAGAATTAAAAGCTTTTTCCACATAAACCCATTAACTTTTATGAACATTGACTTGCTCCAACATTAAACCAAAAATCCGTTGAGTTAGATAAACTTGTTGAAAGAAGGAAAACCGATGCTATTCCTTAAAGGGGAATCAGTTCCGGGAAATTCTGCAATAATTGATCATTGGTTAACTCATCTCCTAAACGAGCCGGAGAAAAATGAATTGAAATTCCTCTGAGTCTGCCTTGATAGTGAAGATTAATTAATGCTTTTAACCCTCGATTCATCGCCTCCACACTCGCTAAATCTGTTTCTAAATCAGGAACTTCTCCTTCACTAACTATTGTAATCATTACCACTAAATTGTGGG
Source organism: Planktothrix mougeotii LEGE 06226 (assembly GCF_015207485.1). Lineage (NCBI taxonomy): Bacteria > Bacillati > Cyanobacteriota > Cyanophyceae > Oscillatoriales > Microcoleaceae > Planktothrix > Planktothrix mougeotii. Next base: position 9,763 of record NZ_JADEWU010000095.1, on the reverse strand, counting down.
TGATGGGTAAGGACAGAGGTTGATTTTCATACATCGGTTGAGATAAGTCAGGTTCGCTCAAATACCGTTGGCCAGAGTCGGTGAACAGTTCGTTAAAGTAATCTGCGGCTTCTCCTTCGTTCCAAACTACATCCCCTTCATTCGATCCTGACTGCCAATAGGTATCATATTGAAGGAGACTTTGGCAAACTTGCACTAATGCTTCTCCGGTCACCTCCAAGTCTCCGTCTGCGTCAATGACGTTTCTGGCGGCTTGGTTGAGTACCCCTAATAGGGGCGCTACCTCTTCACCGCCTAAATGTAGAAACAAACGACTGACCACAAACCGGGTTTTTCCCCTCATGCGATTAAAGCGATCGCCTAAAGCAGCCATAATTGGATAACTCCTAAATCATTATTACTATATCAATCAGCATATCGTTTTAGGTTATCCTGTTGTCAGCCATCCGTTCTTGATTTTAGGGTGGTAATGTTCTCTGATATTAATTCTTATGAACTCAACGCCTTCTTCAACAGTTCCTCCTCCAGAAAAGCTCAGTTTATCAACAAAATTAGCCTTTGGCGCGGGAGATTTAGGCCCTGCAATTACGGCAAATATTTCTGTATTTTTTGTTTTGGTTTTTCTGACTAATGTTGCGGGTTTACCTGCGGGATTAGCTGGAAGTGTGTTAATGGTAGGAAAAATTTGGGATGCGATTAATGATCCGATTGTAGGGGTTTTAAGCGATCGCACGGTTCATCCTTGGGGAAGACGTTATCCTTGGATGGTTTTTGGTGCAATTCCCTTTGGAATTTTATTTTTTTTACAGTGGATTGTTCCCAGTAATAATAACTCGGTTTTGTTTTGGTATTATGTGATTATTGGGATTTTATTTAATACGGCTTATACTACCGTTAATTTACCTTATACTGCTTTAACCCCTGAATTAACCAAGGACTATAACGAACGAACCAGTTTAAATAGTTTTCGCTTCGCGTTTTCAATTGGGGGTAGTATTTTTTCTTTAATTTTAGCCCAAATTATTTTTAGCTTTTTTCCCAATGCCCCTTATCAACGCTATTTAATTTTAGGAGCGGTTTGTGGTTTTTTATCGGTTCTCCCGCTCTTTTGGTGTTTTTTAGGAACTCGAAAACAAGTTTTCTCTCGACAAGCTGGAGAAACAATTGAGGATAATTCTGAAAGTCTTCCCCTTGCTGAACAAATTAAAGTTGCTCTCAGCAATCGACCTTTTTTATTAGTAATTGGAATTTACCTCTGTTCCTGGTTAGGAGTTCAACTCACGGCTTCTATTTTGCCTTATTTTGTTGTCAATTGGATGAAACTTCCTGAAACCACTTTTCCCCAGGTTGCCATTGCTGTTCAAGGAACTGCTTTAGTGATGTTATTTGTTTGGAATTTAGTCAGTCAACGCTATGGAAAAAAAGCCGTTTATTTTATGGGGATGGGGTTATGGATTGTTACCCAAGCGGGTTTATTTTTCCTGCAACCGGGACAAACTACGTTAATGTATATTCTAGCAATTTTAGCCGGATGTGGTGTAGCAACAGCCTATTTAGTTCCTTGGTCAATGATTCCTGATGTGATTGATTTAGATGAATTAAATACCGGACAAAGACGAGAAGGTGTTTTCTATTCGTTTATGGTGTTATTGCAAAAAATTGGATTAGCCATTGGGTTATTTTTAGTCGGACAAGCCTTAGATTTTGCCGGATTTATTTCCAGTATTCCGGGTCAAATTCCCCCCATTCAACCAGACTCTGCTCTGTTAGCCATTCGCTTTGCTATTGGCCCTTTACCGACAATGATTTTGATTATTGGGATGATTTTTACTTTTTTATATCCGATTACAAAAGAGGTTCACGCCGATATTTTACTCCAACTCAGCGAAAGAAAACATAACGAAACTCTCGACTAAAATTGCGTAGGAATATGTACTTAAAATCTCTATCTCATCCCTGAGATAGAAAGGAGATTTTTGTTTTACATTTATTGGATAATGTGGTAATATAGTAAACAAATAATATTAACACCGCCATTGAGTTCCCACAATGACAAATTCCACTTTAAAATCCATCCAACCGACTTCAACCTGCGAGTATTTACAGTTATCTCCGGCCGCCTTAGCGTTGATGGCAGACTTTTTTAAAGTGTTATCAGAAGTTAGTCGGTTACAAATTATTTGCTGTTTAAAATCTGGGGCTAAAAATGTGACCCAAATTATTGAGGCGACCGGGTTAGGACAGGCGAATGTGTCTAAACATTTAAAAGTGTTAGCTCAAGCTGGAATTGTCACGCGAACTCAGCAAGGCGTGAGCGTTTACTATGATATTGCCAATCCTTTTCTATTTGAAGTGTGCGATTTAGTCTGCGAATCTTTAGTGGCTCAAATGCAGCAGCAAAATCAACATTTAGAACAACTTCGAGCTATTAAAGTCGCTGTTTAGTTGTTCTTTTATTCCTCATGGTACTTAATATTATTATGAATGTCGATGAATTTCTCAGAAGATATGCAGCCGCGGAACGTAATTTTCCTGAGATTGACTTATCTTCTGTTGATTTACAAGAAGCCAATTTAGTGAACTTAAACCTCACCAGAGCTAACTTAAGTTATTCGGATTTACGAGAAGCAAGATTAGGAAAAGCCAACCTGTCTAAAGCCAATCTTGTCCAGGCTAACTTAAGTGAAACTATTCTCTGGGGGGCTGATTTAACCGAAGCCAATTTATATCAAGCTCAGTTACGAGAAGCCGATTTAACCGGGGCGAAACTTTTTAAGGCATCCTTAGAACAAGCCCAACTCATGAAAGCTTGTTTATCAGGATGTGATTTAAGAAATGCCAATCTTTTTCAAGCGATTCTTTTTGAAGCTAATTTTCGCCCCAATCATAATCAACAAACGGATTTAAGTTATGCGATTTTAGCGGAAGCCGATTTAAGTTATGCCAATTTTAGTGGGGCGATTTTATATCAAGTCAATTTAGAAAAAGCCAAGCTCTGTCACGCAGTTTTTGGAGTTTCGGGTTTAGGGCTTTTAAGCTCTGAACAAAGTTATCATACTAACCTCAGCGAAGTCAATTTAAAAGGGGCTGATTTAAGTTATGCGGATTTAAGTGGGGCTAATCTATGCAATGCTGATTTGCGAGGTGCTGATTTAACCCGCACTATTTTAACCGATGCTAATCTCAATGGGGTGATTATGCCAGATGGTAGCATTCATGATTAAGGATTCTGTAGAAACAGGGCTTTTAACAAGATAAAATTGATGAAAAAACCCGGTTTCTCTCGGAATTAATTTTGAGTTCAGGAGTGTAGTTCAATGGGATTATCCTTAATCTTCTACACCCCAAACCTGCTCTCAACCCAAGGTTTTGAGAATACTAATCTAATGCACCTCTCCCCGTAATGCTTCAGCATCAATGGGTTTGGTGATATAAATTCTGAATAAATTCCATAACGTTGAACAGTTAGAGGGTAATTTTAATAAGAATTTAACCCATTTCGGTTTGTTGCTGGCATCAATTTTTTGGTTGTTGGCATTGTTCTCAGAACATTTTTCTAAACGGCGGAAAAAGTCGGGATGTTCTGTATCTAAAACCTCTGGAAATGCTCTTAACGAAGTTTCATTGGTTTTGCGAACAACATGACGATTATATTCCTTGGCATCTAATCCCAAGGTATCATAAAAATCCGCCCGTTCATCAACCGTTAAGGTATGGGTAGCAAAGACCGTTAATAGGAAAAATCTAGCCCATAATCTTCCTTGCCAACTTTGCCACATTTGCGGTTGAGAACGCAATAAAACCTTAAAGAAATCTCCATGTCGGTTTTCATCCTGACACCAACTTTCAAAATAACGGAATAAAGGATAATATTGATGTTCGGGATGGGCTTCTAAATGACGGAACACTGTAATATAACGCCAATATCCAATTTTTTCAGATAAATAAACCGCGTAAATAATCCACTCCGGTTTAAAGAAGGTATAAGTCCGATTTTTTGTTAAATACCCTAAATCCAAAGATAAATTAAAATCCGACATGGCTTTATTAATAAATCCCGCATGACGCGCTTCATCTCTAGCCAATAAAGTAAAGGCTTCAGATAACAAGGGATTTCGAGTTTTGAGTTGACGAGATAACTCTTTAAATAATAAAAATCCAGAAAATTCCGAAGTACAAGAGCGTTCTAAAAAGTCCACAAACGCCGAGCGTGTTCTCTCATCAATTTGTTCCCAACTTTGTTCAAATTCTTCATCCCGAACAAAATGATGACGGTTATAGTCCGACCGTAACTCCTCTAAAACTGCTGAAAATTCCTCCTCATAGGCGGATAAGTCTAGGTTCGCCATCGCGTCAAAGTCTGTGGTGTAGAAGCGAGGCGTCAGCAATGTCTCTTGAACCGGATTTTTAATACCGGGGCGCAGTTCTTGAGTTCCGGGGTTTTGGACAGTATTCACCATCGCTGCAAGTCCTTAAATATTACTGATTAGTTATTAAACTATATGGCTCCGGTTTTGTCTAGTACCCTTGGCAATTTTTTTTTGCCTGTAAAGAATTGTAAAGATTATATAACCAATGGGTGATATAGTGATATGCTCATTCGAGTGGTGAAGACAAAACCTTGTTTTCCTCTGTTGGGAATGGGTTTAGTCTTCAGAGAAGTTTCATCTTAAATTCATTGATCAAACCATGACAAACTTAGCTGAAAAACTCAAACTCGGAACCCAACAATCTCACAGTAACGCCGAACATACCGGATTCATGAAAAACTTTTTATCCGGTGGCATCAGTAAAGAGTCTTTTTGTCAACTTTTGAGTAATTTATATTTTGTTTATAGCCAATTAGAATCGGAATTACAATCTCATCAAACCCATCCGATTATTAGTAAAATCTATTTCCCAGAACTAAATCGCAAAGCCAATTTAGAGAAAGACTTAAACTTTTATTATGGAGAACATTGGCCGGATAATATCGCGCCTTCTCCAGCCGCACAAGTTTATGTTTCCAGACTGCGGGTACTTTCTGCAACTGAACCCATTTTATTAATTGCTCACTCCTATACTCGCTACATGGGGGATTTATCCGGTGGGCAAAGCTTGAAAAAAATTGTCCAATCTGTCTTTAATTTAGAGGAACATCAAGGGATTTGTTTCTATGAATTCGATGAAATTCCTGATTTGAATGAGTTCAAAACCCAATATCGTCAACGGTTAAATGAATTAATCTTGAGTGAAGAACTGCAAGATCAAGTTGTAGCAGAAGCCAATAACGCCTTTACCCTTAATATTGCCATGCTGCGAGATTTAGGAGAAACCCCAACTCCAGTAACCGCTTAATTCAATCCCTTATTATCTGCAATTACTAATTATTCAGGAGACTATTTCAATGGTTTTTTCGGTAGCGAATGTGGCGTTTGATTTTGATTTAATTCAAAAATATGATAATGCGGTTCCTCGTTATACCAGCTATCCCCCAGCGACGGAATTAAAAGATGGATTTACTTCCTTAGATTGGGAATTTGCCATCACGGAATCCAATCAACGTCAATCGCCCTTATCGCTCTATTTTCATATTCCCTTCTGCCAAAGTGCCTGTTATTTCTGCGGCTGTAATGTGATTGTTACAAATAGTAAAGATGCAGCGAAAAGCTATATCGATTACTTGTCCAAAGAAATTGATTTTACCTCCCAATTGATTGATACTCGTCGCCCAGTTACACAACTACACTGGGGCGGAGGTACACCCAATTACTTATCCTTAGAACAGGTTGAGTCCTTATGGGGAACGATTAATAAACAGTTCACTTTTGCAGATAAAGCCGAAATCTCCATTGAAATTAATCCTCGATATGTGGATAAAAACTATATCTTTTTCCTCAAACAAATGGGGTTTAATCGGATTAGTTTTGGGATTCAAGATTTTAATCCAGAAGTTCAAGAAGCCGTTAATCGAGTTCAACCCGAAGCTCTGCTCTTTAATGTCATGGATTGGATTAAAGAAGCCGGGTTTGAAAGTGTGAATGTAGACTTAATTTATGGTTTACCTTATCAAACAGTACACACCTTCAAAGAAACAGTTCAAAAAACCATTGCTCTCGATCCAGATCGCATCGCAATTTTTAATTTTGCTTATGTTCCCTGGATGAAACCCGTCCAGAAAAATATTCCCCAAGCTGCCTTACCTAAACCCCATGAAAAGTTAGAAATTTGGCAAATGTCCATCCAAGAATTAACCGATAAAGGCTATGTTTTTATTGGGATGGATCACTTTGCTAAACCCAATGATGAATTAGCGATCGCTCAACGAAATTCAACCTTAAAACGGAATTTTCAAGGCTATACAACTCAACCCGAAGCGGAACTCTATGGATTTGGGTTAACCTCCATTAGTATGTTAGAAGATACTTATGCTCAAAACCATAAGCGCTTAAAAGAGTATTATCAAGCCATTGATCAAGGAACTTTACCCGTTAGCAAAGGGTTTAAATTAAGCCGGGATGATATTCTGAGACGAGATGTAATTATGCAAATTATGTCTAATTTCTACTTAGATAAATCTCAAATCGAATCCAAATATCACCTGGATTTTGATACCTACTTTGCAGAAGAATTAATCGAGATGCGTCCCTTAATTGCGGATGGGTTAGTTCAATCCAATTATGATTCAATTGTGGTAACGAACTTAGGCAGACTCTTGGTCAGAAATATTGCCTTTTTATTTGATACCCATACTCCTGCCCAACAACAACAAAGATTATCCAGGGCGATTTAATTGCCAGATTGTCCAGAATCCGGTAAGGTGGGTTATGCCCACCTTTATTTTTAGGTTGTCATTGGATCTATGACTTATTTTTGGTTTAAATCCTTTCATATCATCGGAATGGTTGTCTGGTTTGCGGGTTTATTTTACCTGGTGAGATTATTTGTTTATCATGCTGAAGCGGAAGAAAAACCGGAGCCCGCCCGCAGCATTTTAAAAGAACAATATGAATTGATGGAAAAACGCCTTTATGGGATTATTACAACCCCTGGAATGGTGGTGACGGTGGTAATGGCGATCGCACTTTTAATTACAGAGCCCAGTCTTTTAAAAGATATGTGGTTGCATCTAAAGTTAGGATTAGTTGCCGTTTTAATCGCCTATCATTTTTATTGTGGTCGAATTATGCGACAATTAGCCACTCATAAAATTATGTTCACCAGTCAACAATTCCGCAGTTTAAATGAAGTTCCAACTGTACTTTTATTAGTGATTGTGTTGTTAGCTGTATTTAAAAATAGTTTACCTCTGAACACCGCAGTCGCTGTCACTGGCAGTTTTATTTTAGGGATGATTATTTTCTTTCAACTTTATGCTTTGCATCGACAAAAAAACAGTCAGCAAGCTATGAGTTAGTAAGGGAATATTAACAGAGGGAATAGGGAATTACGAATTACGAATTACGAATTACGAATTTAATGTCATCAAAAAAAGCTGGGGTTTACCCAGCTAAAATTTGTTAAATCTGTTTAATGTCTCTAAATGCCTAATCCAAACTCCTTAGCTTCCGTCAAAATCGGGTTAATATCATACCAAAAATGTTGAGCATGATTATATTCAAAAACCCATAAACTTCTGATCAAGGTTTGATATTCCATTTGACCACTCAACTTTTTAGTCGCTGCTACCTGGCGTAACATTTGCCATTCTTCAGATTCAATGGCTAAGGTTAATTGATGACGACGTTGTAAAATCACCTCTTCTAAGGATTCTCTCGTTAAAGGGGGATCTTCTTTTTGTAAACAGCTATATAACAAAATCAATAAACTCCGAACATGACCGCCACTAATGGTACAAAGACGATCTAAAGTTTCAGGACTATCAAAAATTGTATCAATTAAAGCTGGATAATCTTTCGCAGCCAGACCTGGAAATGCTCTTGTCATTACCATTTGTCGTAACAATTCAATTCCCTCTTGACAAGGTGCTCCATCTTCAAATTTGACCGTCACCATCGGTAAAGTTTTTGGGTCATTCCCAAAACGATTCATCAGTTGTCCTAAATCATTAGAAAAAATCAACCCTAAAGGAATAGTATAAACTACATGACAATTGAGTTTATTAAGTTGTTCACCGCGATCAATAAATAAATATTCAGGTTGAGGTCTTCCCGTACTATTGGGACTATAACTAATCCGATCTAAATTATCAATAATTACCACTAAACCTTGTTTTCCCATCTGTTTTAATTGTTGGATAGAAGGTTCCAATAATTCTTTATTGATAGCCTCTAAAATATTATTAGTTCGGGGTTCTAAATATTGACGTAATAAAGACCGTAAATCGCGACTATCTTTCGTTTTAGCCGTAATATTGCCAATCCCCGTTGATAGGGAAAATTCTCCTTCTGAACTAGCACTCAAGGTTCCCAGACCAGGAACATTAATATCTCCTTTTAAGTCAATTTCTGTATTTAAAACATTAACAACTCCACTTAATAAACTTTTAAATCCTTTCGGTTGTAATTTAATTTTCAAGCTTTCAATACTTTCACTGACTTGACGAGCGATCGCTAATAAAATATCGGTAATATCCACATCCCCCATATCTAAATCTTTACTTGATTCAAAATAAACGACATGGAATCCTTCTGTTTGAAGTTGAGCTTTCAACCTCAATAATTCTGTTGATTTCCCTGAACCCACTGGCCCGGTAAACAGTTGACAAGTGGGGCGATCAGGAGATAACCGCGTAATTGTTCGTGCAATTTGTTCCATGCACTTACCGCCTCGTGCTGGAGAAAAATCAATATAATATTTTTTATCTTCTGGACGTTCAACATCGAGAGTTTCAGCCGGATTAGAAGCTTTAAAAAAGCGAGATAAATCAAGTTCCATTGTTTTCCCTGAGTTATACAGTTAACAGACAATTTTAAATTCCCGATCATCCTTCTTCAAGGATGGGACTTTTCTCTTTCTTTCGGAAGATATCTTCCCAATTCCGTACTAAGATTCACTTGAGTTAGTGGGCTAACCACCAGCCAAAACTCAAGCCCAGACCGGAGGTAATCGCTAAAATTAAAAAGGTGTAAAATCCATTGTAGGACGCAAGTAATTTTTCTCCGGCAACCATTTGCGCCACCGTACCTGCAACCACAGCGATCGCACCCCAAGCCGCAATAATCACCTCTGGCTGCATTCGTTGGATCACCCGCATCATCGCTTGTTTCCCGGCGCCAATCCAAGCCCCGATCCATCCTCCTAAGACTAATCCCAATAAACTTCCGGTTCCCACTTTTGCCCTAGACCGAAAAATCGCATCTAAAATAATCCCTAACATTAATCCCATTATTGAGCCAAAACCCCCTCCCACCAAAGAACTTAACCAATTTCCCCTTTTTGTTCCAGCGATTAACCCAGCAATTGCCGCAATTCCCATGATCGTCAAGAGCCCAATTATCCCTTTAGCAGGGCTTTCTGAGCCTGCGATCGCCCCTAATCCGAGACCAATACCCCCCCATACGACTGCGGTAATCATCCCCCCTGCTTCGTTTCCTAAAACCCATCCGGCGATGGCTCCGGCAAAGATTAAGGCTATTAACCAAGGTTGACCGGACTCAGAATCTTCACTGGCCGCGATCGTCACCATGAGCCAACCCACGCTGAGAAACACCCAAACCCAGGATGGTATCTTCAATGTGGTTAAAATCCCGGCAATGATGGCATAGCTGAGAAACACCCCGGTTAACCAACCAATGGGGAAAGCAGAGGAAGTGGGGGAAGC
>NZ_JADEWU010000009.1:0-122681 GCF_015207485.1 Planktothrix mougeotii LEGE 06226 | reverse complement strand
GTAACGACGTAGGTATGTCAAACCCCGTGTAGTTGAGGAGCGGAATGACGAGAAATTGTCACGTTCCGTTTTGTAGAGCAGTAGGAGAGGCGACTCTCTTACTGACTTTAATCCTTTCTCAATGGGACGGTTTCTCTTGTCAGTTAAACCTACACTCCTAGATGCTTCTGTAATGGATTCATCCGGTTTAACTGATGGGGTGCTTGGCACACCCCCGAACTCGGTGAATACAGTGAAACAAGAAGAGTACATTCAATTGTCTTTGTTTGACTGGGCTAGATACGAGAATCCCACCCTAAGAGCGTAGCGTAGGGGTGGGAGTGTCAACCTTTCTTCTCTATTGTAGTTTGTTCGTTTTTCACGGAATCTTACACCCATGTCTGATCAACCTTTGTTGACTCCCCCAACCTATTGGCCTGCTGTAGATCTCTCCCAAGCTGCCTTTGTCGCTGCAAATGCGGTGGTGGTGGGTTCTGTGGAAGTTGGGGCTGGGGCGAGTATTTGGTATGGGGCCGTTGTTCGGGGAGATGTAGAACGGATTGTGATTGGGGAAAAAACCAATATTCAGGATGGTGCTATTTTACATGGTGATCCAGGTCAGGTGACACATTTAGAAGATTGTGTTACCGTTGGCCATCGGGCGGTGATTCATGCGGCTTATATTGAACGGGGAAGTTTAATTGGAATTGGGGCGGTTATATTAGACGGGGTGCGAGTGGGAACCGGAAGTATTATTGGGGCGGGCTCAATTGTTACCAAAGATGTTCCTCCGTTTTCTTTAGTTGTTGGTGTTCCCGCAAAACGGATACGGGAAATTTCTCCAGAGGAAGCAGCAGATTTAATTGAACACGCTAAACGGTATGAAAAATTAGCCTTAGTTCATGGGGGAAAAGGCACCGAAACCGGGTTTAGTTAATGCTCTTTTTGACTAATGAGTAGGATTGAAAATGGGGGAAGAACTTGTTTCTAAGGGATAGGAAGGTTGAGAAATAAATTTTTGATTTTGATCAACAGAATAATTTGTAGCAGAATCCATCAATTTCTCTATAGTTTTATTGGGTTGTGGTGTTTCAGTGTCAAAAGTTGAAGTTTGATTGAGTGTGGAGAGTGTAACTTGAGTTTTTTCCACTGCTTCTGCTAAGGGTTCTAATTGTTCAGACATGGATTTCTGACGTTCTAACCGTTGAGTTGAACCAAACAATCGACTCAAACCATTAATTAAATTTTTGAGGTTATTTTGCAACTGTTCATCCCCGGTTAATTGATTCACATCTTCACTAATTTTTTGCAGGGTTTGTAATGTATTGCGGGTAGAATTTAAAGTTTCTTGAATCAGCATTAAGTTTTCCGGATCACTGACGGCTTTTGAGAGAATTCTTAAGTTAGCTGAAGCGGCTTCGGCATTGGCTGAGGTAGCTTCTAAATTTTCAACAATTTTGGCTTGTTCTAACTGACTCATAATCGGTGTGAGAGTTGTCACTAAAACACTTAATTCTTTGGTGGTTTGATTAATATTTTCTAAGGTAGAAATTAAGGTGACACGATTATTCGCTAATAACCCATTAAATTGATTACTCAAAGATGTAATTTGATCCGCAGCACGACCCACTGAATTAGCAGACTCAACAGTTGCTTTAGACACTTGTTGGGTATCTTGTTGAACACGGGTCGAAAGATTACTGATTTCTGAGGTAAACGAGGTAACACCTTGATTAATAGATTGATTTAAACCGCCAATTCCTGTATCAAGAGACTGATTTAAGTCTTTCATTTCAGATTGTGCTACTACCAAAAAATCCGATAGTTTTCCTGTCAATTTTGTGGCTTCCTGCGCCGCCGTTGTGGTGGTTTTTGCGGTCGTATTCAAATTAACATATAACTCAGGATTTCCATAGATTTCTGCAAACTGATATAAACTGGAAATCAGTTTCATAATATCAATACCTGTTTCCGCAGGAATTCGAGTATTATTACACAGAATTGTGTCAGGACAATCAGGACTTAAGGGATCTGCATCGGCGATTTTTTGAGAGGTATTTCCTTTAGGAATAATATCTACATATCCTTCATTTAATAAACCAATTTGGTTAGATTGAATAATAATATTACGAGGAATAATAAAACTACTGGGTGTGATTTCTAAGATGGCATCGACAGAATTTAAGTTAGGTTCCAGTCGGGTGACTCGACCAATTTTAACTCCTCGATATCGCACGGAAGTTCCGATTTGTAATGCAGACGCATCAGGAAATTCTGCAATTAAAGTATAGCTGCGAGTTCCTAAACTAATATTTTTGAGCCATAAAATTACGGCTCCCAGCAAACCTAATCCTAACAGAATTAACAAACCAACAGAACCTTCTCGAACGGCGCGCGATCGCATATTTTCCCCCTCTTAAAATCAGGATGGACTGAAAACCTGATTGATGCCACATTTAACTTAACTGTACAACAACTTGATTGTCTAATAGTATTCTATTTGTTAATAAATCTTCGACGGTTATGCGTAAAAATCGTTTGTCATCCACTTGAAATAAAACTTTAATCCGATCGCTTCCAGGGTTCCCTGGGGGAGTTAATTGAGCAATGGTTCGACCTCCTGGGTTATCATTTAAGGGTTGTACAATTTGACCCTGATCTAAACGACGAGTAATTAAGCGATCGCCATCAAAATAAACCTCGGTTCCCCCCGTTTCATCTCCCAATTCCCCTAAAATTAATTCGATACTCGGTTGATTTTCTAAAGATGCCCCCAAGACTAATTCTACAGGAGTTGTCATCGGGTAAGGTTGACCTGATTTGATAATCGGATGCCAATTGTGGCAATTATCTCGACGGTTCCAATAGCGCACCCCATAACTATGATATAAAAAATCTTCGATTTTGGTGCCTTGACTTAGTTGTAAAGCACCGTGAGAAATAGCCTCAAAGGGTTTTTCACAGCGAATTTTACTAAATTCAAAATATTGCTGAATCCAAGTTTGTACCGCCGGAATTTGAGCACTTCCTCCCACGAGTAAAACCCCATTAATATCCGCAACTTCGATTCCTTGGCGACGAGCTTGTTGAAAGACTTTTCCAATCGCATCATCTAAAGTTTCAAAAAATTGAGCTTCGCTCAGAATCGTTTCAAACTGATTTCTCGTTAAGGTTAATTCATAGCTATCTAAGGTTTCATCATCAAAATACACTTCTGTTGCTTGGGTTTGTAAAGACAATTGTATTTTTAAGCGTTCTGCTAAACGAGTAGTTAACGCAGTTTTGGGTAAACCTTGGGTTTGGGTAAAATAATCTACTAACCAATTATCGATATCCGAACCTCCTAAATTTTGTCCTGCTTTGGCTAAAACCCGGGCTGTTTTTACCCGTTGTCCTGATGATTCTGCAAAGGATTTTTGACCCCATTTTAAAATAAATCCCAAGGGTTTTTGATGGCTATTTCCATCTAACCGAACTAAGGAAAGATCTAAGGTTCCTCCGCCTAAATCAATCACCAATAAAAGCTCTTGATCTGCTAATCCATATCCTAGCGCTGCTGCTGTCGGTTCATCTAAGAGTTGTACCTGTTCCACCTCTAAAGATTGAGAGACTTTTCCTAACCAATAGCGATAGGATTCAAAACTATCAACGGGAACGGTAAAGACTAAAGAATCAGTCGCCATCGGGAGTTGACGAATTGTATTAACAATTCCCGTTAAAAATAATTCTCCAACTCGTTCAAAACTAATAATTTGACCATCAATTTCAGGTAAAAATCCTTGAATATTGCTACCAATTCCCCGTTTAAAATTCCTAAAAAAGCGAGAATCATTGCTAATATCATATCCCCCATCCCGTACTTGTTGACCGAATAAACAGTCTCCTTGACGGGCATTTTTAAGATAGATTAAACTCGGAATTAGGGGGGGATTTTGACTAGAAATTAAGGATAAATTCGGTAATTTTAAAGTTTCCGCTTGTTGTGTAGCGGGATTCCAACGGGAAATAACGGTATTACTGGTTCCAAAATCAATAGCAATGGTCATTTTTCTAAATACTTTGTTATTGAAAGAATTAAGGGTTTGCTTCTTTTTCTAAGGTTAACGTAACAGGCCCATCATTTTCAATGAACACTTGCATTAAAGCTCCAAATTTGCCAGTTTTGACGTTTAACCCACTCAAACGCAATTTTTCTACAAACAGTTCATAAAGTTTTTCAGCTTTTTCTGGAGGCGCGGAACGGTCAAAAGATGGACGGCGACCTTTTCGACAATCTCCATAAAGGGTAAATTGACTTACAACTAATAATTCACCTCCGATTTCTTGAACAGATTTTTCCCATTTTCCCGTATTGGTTTCCGGGTCAGGAAATAATCTTAATTCTAAACATTTTCGCGCCATCCAGTTTAGTTCAATTTCGGTATCTGTTTCTGCAATTCCCACTAATAAATTGAGTCCTCTTGCAATTTGACCGATAATTTCTCCATCAACAGTAACTTGAGAATGATTAACTCGCTGAATGATTACCCGCATAACAGTTATAAGTTATAAGTTATCAGTTATCAGTTATCAGTTCCTAGATAACCAATGAAAAGGGGGAAATTAGAGTTCAAAGTTCCCCTTATTAAGGGGATTTAGGGGGTTCTGTTCTCGGCTGTAATCACAGGTTTTCGGCTTAAGTTGACACTGATGGGTTACCCCGCCCGTAGTCAGTTACAAGTCATCAGTTGAGCAGTTAAGAGTAGAGAGTTAACCGTTTAAAATTTAAAAGTTGTTTATTGTTAGCTAAAAATGCAAGACTCAAAACTGCTCACTGGTAACTGATAACTGATAACTGATAACTGATGACTTATTTCCCAAACCCTTTCCCTCGGTTTGTAGAGGGGAGACATAAACAATTATTAAGTTGAGTTTGGAGGGTTTCATGATCTAATCCTTGACCAATTAAAACTAATTGGGTTTTGGGTTCCCCTTTCCACTCATCATCATCAATAGAAAAGCGTTTTCCACTCAGATGAAAAATATGACGTTTGGGACTTTCATCAAACCATAAAATCCCTTTAGCGCGAAACACACTCCCAGGAAGTTGGTTATCTAAAAAGTATTGAAATTTTCTTAAAGATAGGGGTTGATCGCTTTGGAAAGAAAGGGAGGTAAACCCATCATTTTCTAAGTGGTTAGAATGATGATGGTGATGGTGTTTATGGTCGTGATCATGATGGTGATGATGTTCATGCTCGTGATCATGATCGCAATGTTCATCACAAACATGATCAGCAGGGTCATCGTGATGGTCATGGTCATGGTCATGAGCATCAGATTCAGGATTAAAATATTTATCGGATTCAAATAATCCCACACTCAGAATTAAAGGAAGAGGAACTTGAGAATTATGAGTGCGTAAAATTCGGGCATCTTTTTTCATATCCCGAATTCTAATTTCTAATAAATCGACATCGGCTTCATCCACCAGATCGGTTTTATTCAAAACAATAATATCCCCATAGACAATCTGGCTGTTAGCCGCTTGGCTATTAAATAAATCTAAACTAAAATTAGAACAATCCACTAAGGTTATAATGGAATCTAAACGGGTCATATCCCGTAATTCGGTGCTTAAAAATGTTAGAGCAACGGGAAGCGGATCAGCAAGTCCAGTGGTTTCTACCACCATATAATCCACTTTTTCAGACCGTTCTAAAACCTTATAAACCGCATTCACTAAATCTTCGTTAATGGTACAACAAACGCAACCATTACTTAACTCAACCATTGTATTATCTTCATCGGTATTGATAATCAATTCATTATCAATCCCAATTTCACCAAACTCATTCACCAGGACGGCGGTTTTGATTCCCTGCTGATTCGATAAAATATGATTCAGCAGGGTGGTTTTCCCACTGCCTAAGAACCCTGTAATAATGGTGACAGGCATCCCTCGCTTTGGATCATCCATTGTTAATTCTGTGTTAGGTGTTACGGCTGATTGCATAGAGGTACTACCAAAAACGTCAAGAATTTAAACTGGTAATTGTTAGTGTATCGTATTCTTCCCAGAATGACTAGATAAAGTCCGTTTAAACAAAAACAGTCAGAACATCTCAATCTTAAAACTGAGAATGAATTTCTCGGTTAAAAATCATCTGTTGGGGATTAATTTTAAAATTAAAGGTTGTGGAATAAAACCTTTAATAACTGCTCAACAATAATTTTCCAGGTGAAGTTCTGTTCGACAAAATTTGGCCCAATTTTTTGTAAAGTTTGATAAAAATTTTCTTGTTCAATCACCTTTTCCATTAAGGCAAATAAATGTTCTTGATCCGGTTCTAAAAAGAATCGAATTTCACCGCTTGGTAAGGTAATTTTATCAAAGGTACTTTTGATTTTATACACTAATGTTTCATTAGTAAAATCATCCGTTGGCCCCCCATCGGTACAGATGACTGGAACGCCACAGGCGATCGCTTCTAATACTGGAAGATTAAACCCTTCGGCGGCATAGGGAGACACATAAGCATCAGCAGCTTGATATAATTGCGCCATTTCTAGGGAGGATAAATTGTTACCAATATAGCGCATTCGAGTAGAAACTCGTTGTATTTCTTCATCATTTAAGCTGTCTTTTGTGGCTTGTTTGAGATAATCTTTTGAGGGAAAAATGGCATCTCTACCTTTTAAAACTAATCGAGCGTCTGGGTATTTTTCAGTAATTCGAGCAAAGGCTTTTAAAATTCGATCAATCCCTTGACGTTCATTCCACATCACTCCAATATTTAAGAAAATAAAACTATCATTCCATCCCAATTGTTGGCGAAGTTCCTGTCGTTTTTCTTCGGGTAAAGGATGATAAATCTGGGTATCCACTCCTAACGGAATTACCACCACTCGTTCAGGAACCGCACCACTGCGAATAAATCCTTCTCGTGACCAATGGGAAGAGGTAATAATTAAGGTATCCCAATGGCGATGGGCTTCTCTAAAACAATCAATTTTCATCCCCTTTAAAATAGAACGGGGTACAATTCCCCATTCTGTACAACCAAAAATAGCGGTTCTTTTACTCGGAGAAGCTGTTAAATTAAACGGACAATAAACCCGGAGAGTAACATCTGCCTTTTGGTCAGTTTCAGGAACAGGAATTCGATCTAAAATATCCTCAGCTTCCCGACTTAATAACTGTTTGCTCGGCTTCCATTCTGAGGTAACATAGGGGATATCTTTATGGAAAACTTTTAAAGCTGGATATTTGACCATTTCTAACAGTTGATAACTGTTAATAAAGGAATAGGAATGGGGAAGATCTCGCCATCCCTCCACAATAATACTGTGAGGAGATGATAAAGAAAGGGGAAGATTACGATGGGGAGTCGCCCAGGCGATGGGGGTTTCTTGTTCAGCAATTTCCAACAGTTGATCAACGGTATGTTTCCAGGTATAACGTTCTGCTATCCATTGAGGAGCGATTTTTTTAGCTTGTTCTCGCCCTTCAGAATCATCTATAATTTCTTGCATTAATTCTGCCAAATGTTCCCAACTGGGATGGAGGAAAAACCGACTTTGATTGTGAATAATTTGAGTTTTAAAAGAACTTTTAATTTTCCAGGTAAACTGCTCATCAGTAATGTCTTCTGTCGCACCACCAGAACTACAAAGAATTGGTAATCCTGATGCAGCAGCTTCCAATACCGATAAATTAAAAGCGGTTGCAACATCTGTGGCTAAATAGGCATCGGAAACTTGATACAATTGGGCTAGGGCGGTACAAGATAAAGGTTGATCTAAATAGGCAATTTTAGGGTGAATTTTAGTAACTTGTTCTTCTGTTAATACAGTTTTAAAGGCACTGTTTAACCAGTGATCAGAATCGTGAAATAGATTTGATCCTTTTAACACTAATCTCGCCTGTGGATAATCCTCTACAATTTGAGAAAATGCCTTTAAAATCGGTTTAATTCCATCTTGATCTTGTAAACTACCGATATGAAGAAAAATAAAATAATCATCCCATCCCCATTGTTGCCTTAAAGCGGTTCGTTCTGTTTGATTGAGAGGATAATAGATACTGGGATCAACACCCCAAGGAACAACCTTTACCTGTTGAGGATTTAGACCACTTCTGATGAATCCTTCCCGTGACCATTGAGACGGTGTAATAATCGTGATATCAGGATTAAAAATCTGATTTTTTAAGTGAAATAAAGGTTTAAGGGGGGCGGATGAATCCATTAAAATTCCCCAAGGTGCAGTGGCATAAACCAGGGTTTTTCGACTCAGAGAAGATTTAAAATTAAAGGGTTGATGAATTCTGAGAGTAACATCAGCAACCGGGTTAATGGCTGAAGGAATTTGTTGTAAATAAGTTTCTAATTCAAGATTGAATAATCCGGTACAAGGTTGCCATTGGGGTTTTAAAGGGGGAATCTCTTCATGGGTTAATTGTAAGGGCGATCGCTTTAGCATTTCCAAAAGTTGGAATTGATTGGTGATACTATAAGAATAGGGAAAAAAACGCCAGCCTTCAACATGAATTCGCATAGAGAACCTTCTACCCAGATACAAACCGTTAAGATATTTTAAACGATATTATTGATTCATTCTAAAATAAATCAGAACAGCAAAAATAGTTAATAACAAATTAATCCAGAATTCCTCTTGACCAATGTTGCCAGAATGATTACACTAAAAAAGCTGGTGGATAGAATAAAATGGGGTTTTTGATAGGCCTCCACCCCTTAGACTAATCTTATAGCCAACCCATGAAATCTGAACGACGTATTTCATTTTCCCTTTCTAGTCTGCTTCTGATTGTAGCATCGGTTTTCCTGCTTGTGCTGCTTTGGCAACTACGAGGTTTAATTGTTCTATTAATGATTTCTGTTGTTTTGGCTGCTTCCATTGTCCCCCTTGTCAATTGGGCAGAAAAAAAACAGGTTCCTCGATGGTTAGCGGTTGTTATCGTTTATTTAACCTTAATCGCAGGATTAATGGGATTTGGCTTAGTTATTGGGCCTGCTGTTGTCGATCAAATTACCTTATTAGTCCGTCAATCTCCGGTTTTTGCAGAACAAATTATTAGAATCACAACGGATTTAGCGGGTCGATTAGGATCAGAAACTTCCACCTTTATTGAACAACTCATTGATCCTCAATCTATAACCAGTTGGGTGATTCGTTCCAGCCAACAATTAATTTTACGTTCCTATGGAATTACGAGGGGAATTTTAGGGGGAGTTGCCAGTTTAATTTTAGCTTTATTTATTTCTGGCTATATGGTAGCGGATAGTAAAACCTTAATTCATAGTTTTATTCAATTTTTTCCCTATCCTTGGAATGAACGATTAGCCGCCCAAGTTGATCCCATTAGTCAACGGATGGGGGGTTATATTCGAGGGCGAATTCTGGTTTCTGGAATTTTAGGAGTCGCCACAACAACAGCGTTAGGATTTTTAGGCTTAAAAGACTTTGCTATTGGTTTAGGAGCTATTGCTGGAGTTACCAATTTAATCCCCTTTTTAGGCCCGATTTTAGGGGCAATTCCTGCCTTAATTGTTGCCTTAGCCAAAGGCGGATTTTTAGTGGTTTGGGTCTTATTATTATATGGAATTATTCAAAATGTTGAAACCTATGTTCTTGATCCCTTATTAGTGGGTTCATCGGTGGGAATTCACCCCTTATATCAGCTTTTATCTGTACTCGGTGGTGTACAAGTTCTCGGAATTATGGGGGCGTTAATTGTTCCCCCTTGGTTTGCCGGAGTCGCGGCATTAGTTGAAAATCTCTATCTTCAACCTAAACTCAAAGCCGAACAACAACAGGAACGTTTAACTCCCTCCGAAGTTGCTTCCTCTACTCAATTTCCCTGATTTTTTCCTTTTCCTTTGCCCCCAGTTCATAATGAAATTAGAAACTTTTTTTTGGAAGAAACCCACGGGCTGGTCAGTCAAAACATTGCCCTCCCTGGACTCAAATCAAACTTTAGTGATTGTCTTTGGTGCGGTTCAGTTTCAAGCGGATCTCGAACCTTTACAAGACCTAAAAGAAGCTTATCCCCAATCTCATTTTATTGGGTGTTCAACCGCCGGAGAAATTTGGGGTTCAACCCTGATGAAGGATAGTTTAATCGTCAGTGTGTTGCACTTTCACAATACCTCATTAAAAACAGCATTTTGTCACCTTTTGGAAGAAACAAATTCATCAAATTCCCTTCAAAGACAAGACTATTCCTATCAAGCAGGTCGTTCTATTGCTCAACAATTGGCTGATCCTCAGTTAAAAGCCGTCTTTATTTTAGGAGATGGATTACAACTTAATGGCAGTGAATTTTTGCGAGGTTTGAATTCAATTTTATATCAAAGTTCTGTTTTTAATTCTTCAGAACCCATCTTAATTGTTGGAGGATTAGCCGCCGATAATCATCAATTTAAACACACTTGGATTTTACAGAATCGTTTACCCACAAATGGCGCTGTTTCCGCCGTTGGATTCTATGGAAATGATATTGCAATTAGCTATGGTTCCCAAGGTGGCTGGACAATCTTTGGCCCCGAACGAGAAGTCACTCGTTCCCACCATAATATTTTGTATGAATTAGATCACAAACCGGTTTTACAACTCTATCAAGAATATTTAGGCAAATACGCCCGAAATTTGCCCAGCAGTGGCTTATTTTTTCCTTTAGCATTGGGAACTCCCTTAGCTCGCAAACGCACGGTGAGAACCCTAATCGGTATTAATGAAGAGACAAAATCCCTAACTTTTACAGGCGATATTCCGGTCGGTTCCGTGGCTCAACTCATGCGAGGAAATTATGAGCGTTTAGTGGATGGAGCCTTAGCAGCAGCACTCATTACTCGCAATAGTAATCAACGCAAAATCGGAGAATGGGAACAGCACAAATTGAACCAGAATCAGGCAATAATGTTAGAACCCACTTTAGCGATCGCCATTAGTGGTTCTGGTCGTCGATTAGTTCTCGGAGAACGTACTGAAGAAGAATTAGAAGCTACACTAGATGAATTACCCCAAGGAACCCAACAAATGGGTTTTTACTCCTACGGGGAACTAGCTCCTACGGGTGTCGCCTCTCTCTGCGAACTGCACAATCAAACCATGACCTTAATTACCATTCGAGAAAATAGTAGCTAATCTTAGCTTTATCCCTATTTTCTCTGATGAATGGTTGCATCCTGACTTCTTCACTCTTAAGATTCTATGCACTATGCGCTCCAACGCCAACTCAGACGCCTGGGTCTTGATCCGCAGACTCCTCCGGTGGATATCGCTACATGGGAAGAATTTCTGGAACGTGTCAGCCGCAGCTACACCGAAGCCGATCAAGAACGCTATTTGATGGAGCGTTCCCTTACCTTGTCCTCCAGGGAATTGTTAGAGTTGTATAACCAGCAAAGTCAGGAGTCGGAAGCTCGTTTACAAGCGGAACGGGATCGGCTGCGCTCGGTGATTAGTTCCTTGGGTGCTGGATTGTGTATCCTAGATCCCCAGGGCTGTTTATTATCCATGAATCCCGAAGCGGAAAGACTGTTGGGATGGTCAGAAGCCGAATTAGTCGGAAACTCCATTTTAGACCGCATCGGAGCCCGTTCTCGATTATCTCTCAATCCGTTTCAACGGCTGGCTGATTCTTCCGCTACAGGGTTAGCTTCCCTGCTGGAACCGATTGCATCCAGCGATGATCAATTTATCTGTGCTGATGGCAATATTTTACCCGTTTCCTATGTATTAACACCGATTTTAGAACAAAATACTTTTGTCGGAGCCGCCTTAGTTTTTTTAGATATTACCGAACGCAAACAAGCTCAATTAGAGGCGGAACGATCGATTTCTTTATTACAAGCTACTTTTGATTCAACAGATGCGGGAATTTTAGCGGTTGA
The DNA here is from genome assembly GCF_015207485.1 of Planktothrix mougeotii LEGE 06226. Classification (NCBI taxonomy): domain Bacteria; kingdom Bacillati; phylum Cyanobacteriota; class Cyanophyceae; order Oscillatoriales; family Microcoleaceae; genus Planktothrix; species Planktothrix mougeotii. Next base: position 110,805 of record NZ_JADEWU010000009.1, on the reverse strand, counting down.
TCGCACGGGAAAAGTCTTAAATTTTAATCAAAAATTCGTGGAAATGTGGCAAGTTCCCCCTGGATTATTAAAGCCACCCCATGATCAATCAGTCTTAGCCTTTGTGTTAAGACAATTAAAAGATCCGCCTCGATTTCTCAAAACCGTGATGCAGTTATCTTCGGAACCCCATACCCCGACTTATGATGTGGTGGAGTTCAAAGATGGGCGAATTTTTGAGTTATATTCCCATCCTTCCCAAATGGGAGAAAAATTAGTCGGAAGAGTCTGGAGTTTTCGAGATATTACCCAACGCAAACGAGTCGAAAAAGCTCTGCAATATCGCGTTGAATTTGAACAACTGATTACTAATTTATCGACTCATTTTATTAGTTTAACAACGGATGAAATTGAACATGGAATTCAACAAGCCTTACAAAGAATTAGTACCTTTATTGGGGTAGAACAAAGCTATTTATATTTATTTGCCGAGCAAGAAATTCAGATGAATTCGATTTATCAGTGGTTGGCAATAAAAACGCCATACCAGCGTTCCCAACCTCCTTCAAAATTAACAGATTTGCTCAAGAAAATTTCCTATTCTAAACTTTATGGGGCTGATATTCCTTGGTTAGAACGACAACTCAATCGCTATGAAAATATTTATCTTGCTGTTCAGGATTTACCCCCAGAAGCCCTCAAGGATTTAAAATATTTACAGCAGTTTCATCCCGTTTCAGATTTATCCTATTATTCAGAAACCGATAGTTTACCTCAAATTCAATCCATTATTTTAGTTCCCTTAGTCTGTCGTCGGTCTATTGTCGGATTTTTGCGGTTTGATTCCATTCATTCGAGTTATACCTGGTCATCGGATAGTATTGCACTGTTGAAAATGGTCGGAGAAATGTTTTCTAATGCCATTGAACGCAAACAAACAGAAGAATTTCTGCGACAAACAGAAGCCAAATATCGGAGTATTTTTGAAAATGCAGCCGAAGGTATTTGTCAAACCACCCTAGAAGGACGATATATTAGTGCTAACCCAGCCTTAGCGAGAATTTTAGGTTATAATTCTCCCGAAGATTTATTAGAAACTATTACGGATATTAATCATCAATTATATGTAAATCCGAACCGTCGAGCCGAATTTATCGCAGAAATTCAAGCCAATCATTCTGTATCCGGCTTTGAATCCCAAGTCTATCGTCAAGATGGAACCCTGATTTGGATCTCAGAAAACGCCCGTGCGGTTCGGGATCAAACCGGACAATTACTATGTTTTGAAGGTACAATTGAAGATATTACTGAGAGTAAACGCGCCGCCGAAGCCTTAAAACAAGCGAAAGAAGAAGCTGTTGCTGCTAACCGAGCTAAAAGTACCTTTTTAGCCAATATGAGCCATGAACTTCGCACCCCACTCAACGCTATTATTGGCTATAGTGAGATTTTAGCAGAGGAAGCAGGAGACTCCGGTTATGGCGATATTGTCCCTGATTTAGATCGGATTCGCACCGCCGGACGCAACTTATTAGCGTTGATTAACGATATTTTAGATATTTCTAAAATTGAAGCCGGACGCATGGATTTGTATTTGGAAACCTTTCAAATTTCCATGTTAATTGAGAGCATTGTCACAACAGCTAAACCTCTAGTCGATCAAAATAGCAATCGTTTAAATATTTACTATGCCCCCGATACGCCTGACACCATGCACGCCGATTTAATAAAAGTTCGACAGGTGTTGTTGAACCTACTCAGTAATGCGGCTAAATTCACCTCGGAAGGTGAAATTACCCTGAATATTAGTCGTACCCAAAGCCTTCCCTTTGAGTGGGTTCGGGACAATGATTTATCCCTTGATCCGCCATCGGATCATGCCAATTATATTCAGTTTCAAGTACAAGATACCGGAATTGGAATTACCCCCGAACAACAAAAACAATTGTTTCAACCCTTTACCCAAGGGGATGCGTCTACCACTCGCCGCTATGGAGGAACCGGGTTAGGACTTACCATTAGTCAACGCTTTTGTCAAATGATGCAAGGCCATATCGCCGTTGACAGTGCATTAGGCAAAGGTTCCACCTTTACCATTTATTTACCTTTGTTGGTGCAATCTCCATTCAAAGGGTCAGAATATCCGAATTTAGAAGCCACCGACGAAGACATCGACGCTCTAGGGGAAATCGATATCATTCTGGATGACCCCCCTGAACTCGTGAATCAGCCCTCAATTACCGTGTTAGTGATTGATGATGATCCCAATACCCGGGATTTAATTGAGCGATCGCTGATTCGGGAAGGACTGCGGGTAGAAACGGCAGCAACGGGGGAAGAAGGACTCGCTCGTGTCCAGCAGCAGCGTCCCGATGCCATTATATTAGATATAATTTTGCCGAAAATGGACGGTTGGACGGTATTATCGACATTAAAGGCTGATCCAGATCTCGCTGATATTCCTGTGATTGTGCTGTCGTTCATCAGCAACAAAAATCGAGGTTTTGCTCTCGGTGCATCGGACTATTTGACCAAACCGTTTGATGGTAAGCGCCTGAGTGCTTTGTTGAGTAAGTATCACCCGGATCGGAAACGGGATCTGGTTCCTGTGGCTGATCATATTTTAGTGGTCGAAGATGATCTCGCTACCCGACAACTATTACGGGGGTTATTACAGCGACAGGGCTGGATTGTCCAAGAAGCGGGAAATGGTCAGGAGGCTTTGCAACTGATTCAACAGTCAGCCCCTAAACTGATTTTGCTCGATTTAGTCCTCCCGGAAAAAAGTGGTTTGGAGTTAATTCATGACCTTCGCAGAACAGATCAGTGGGCAAATATCCCGATTATCGTCCTAACGGCGGCTGAATTAACCCCCACAGAATGGGTACTATTGCGGGGCTATGTGGAGCAGATTCTTCAGAAAGGCAGTTATAGCTGTGAAGATCTTTTACAAGAAATTCATATCCTGTTAAATGCCAGCCTGAAACAGTCCCCCTTAAGTTCTAAATCGTGAGAATTCTAACGCTAAACTATCAACGTTGAGATCGAATCATGGTAAAGATTTTATTAGTTGAAGATAATGAAATGAATCGGGATATGCTCAAACGGCGTCTCTTCCGTAAAGGATATGAGGTCTTTATTGCCGTCGATGGTGCAGAAGGTGTGGAAGTAGCCCGTGCTATGATGCCCGATTTAATCCTCATGGATATGAGTTTACCGGTGATGGATGGTTGGGAAGCCACTCGACAAATTAAAGCCGATGCTAAAACCGGGGGAATTCCTGTAATTGCACTCACGGCCCATGCTATGGCAGGCGATCGCGAAAAATGTTTAAAAGCTGGATGTGATGATTATGATACTAAACCGGTGGAATTTCCCCGTCTGTTGGAAAAAATAGAACTCTGCTTAAAGAAAGCACCTGCACCCTGAGCTTAAATTTCATCGGGTTAACGCTCGGATTTTATCCCGTCCTGTGCTGTTTGTCGCTTTAGCGCAGGGAGTGTCAACTCTGTTGATGATATGAAAACCCTAGTTGGAGGCGTGGCACTCGTTGTTACTATCCCAAAACGAGCGTAGGAGCCACGAATAGAGATGGACGCTGAACCGGATCGTGTACTAATTGTTGATGATAATGAAGTGAACCGTGATCTGCTGGCCAAACGACTCCAGCGTCAAGGTTATGGGGTGACAGTGGCTTCTAATGGTTTTGAAGCGTTGGAACTGATGGGTTCAATGTCCCTGGATTTGGTGTTGTTAGATATTATGATGCCTCAGATGAATGGCTATCAGGTGTTAGAAACCTTGAAAGCTGATCCGGCTTTGCGTCATATTCCGGTGGTGATGATTTCGGCGGTTAATGATATTGATAGTATTGTGCGTTGTATTGAATTAGGAGCGGAAGATTATTTATCAAAACCTTTTAATCCGGTTTTATTAAAAGCTCGAATTAATGCTTGTTTAGAAAAGAAACGATTAAGGGATCAAGAACAAGCTTATTTAAAAAAATTAGCGGAAGAACAGGAAAAATCGGAACGATTATTATTAAATATTTTGCCCGAAGCGATCGCTCAACGATTAAAACGAGGTGAAAGCACAATTGCGGATAGTTTCGCAGATGTGACGGTTTTATTTGCAGATATTGTTAATTTTACCAAATTATCGGCTAATTTATCCCCGGCTCAATTAGTCGAAATTCTGAATGAAATTTTTTCCACCTTTGATAAATTAGCAGAAAAATATGAATTAGAAAAAATTAAAACCATTGGGGATGCTTATATGGTGGTTGGGGGATTACCCACGCCACGGGATGATCATGCTGAAGCGATCGCTAATATGGCTTTAGATATGCAAAATATTATCGGTCAATTTCATCTGCAAGGCAATGAACCTGTACAAATGCGAACCGGAATTAATACAGGCGCAGTGGAAGCGGGAGTGATTGGCACAAAAAAGTTTACTTATGATTTATGGGGAGATACTGTTAATACAGCAAATCGCATGGAATCCCATGGAATCGCAGGAAAAATTCAAGTTACCGTCGCTACCTATGAACGTTTAAAAGATAAATATATATTTGAAGAACGAGGGTTAATTGATATTAAAGGAAAAGGCGAAATGTTGACGTATTTCCTCACCGCCCGAAAATATTAAATCAGTCAATACCGTAATAATTAATGACTCATATTCCGAGGTTCCTGATAGAGGGGAACAGTAAAGGTTACAGTTGATCCTAATCCTTCACCCAGACTATAAAACTTAACTGTTCCTCCCATAGTTTGGATTAATTTCTGTGAAATCACTAACCCTAAACCCGTTCCTCCATATTGGCGGGTATAGCCTCCATCAACTTGAGAAAAAGCTTTAAATAATCGATCTTGTTTTTCAATGGGAACCCCAATTCCCGTATCCGCCACCCGAAATTCAACAACTCCCGGAAACTCTCGATTTTGAAACACAACGGTTTGTTTAAGAATTCCCAAACTAATATTAATTCCCCCTTCATGGGTAAATTTAATTGCATTTCCGACTAAATTTAACATCACTTGTAATAACCGTTGATAATTTCCATAGATAATAACTTCATCTTCATAAGCCGTTTTTTTAACCGTAAAAGTTAATCCTTTTTCTTGCACTTGTGCCCGGGTAAAATGTTCAATTTCTTCTAAAAGTTCATTGACTTTAATTAAAGCTAAGTCAATTTCCATTCTCCCCGCTTCAATTTTAGCAATATCTAAAACATCATTAATTAAATTTAATAAATGTAAAGCGGCTCGGTGAGCTTCTTGAATAAATTCTTCTTCTTCTTTAGGATCATCAACCATCCCATCTAAAACCAACTTTAAAAACCCAATAATTCCATTCAGAGGCGTGCGTAATTCATGGGACGTATTCGCTAAAAATTCACTTTTTAATCGGGAAAGAGCCACAGCTTCCATCCGAGCTTCTTCTAGCTCTTGATAAAGAGTGGCGTGAGCAATTGCGGTTCCCACATGAGTCGCTAATTCACGAATAAATTCCACTTCCGCCGATGTCCATTGTCGGAAGCGATCGCACTGTTGTAAACTAATAATTCCATTCGGTTGATCTTGATAAGAAGTCGCCACCACTAAAATCGAATGCCGTTGATACGGATCATGGTCAGGAGAGGTACGTTCGACCACAACAGGTTCTAAGGTTGCTAAAGCTTGTGTCCATCCTAATTCCTTAGCAATTTCCAGATCTAAACCCAACATCATCGGAAATTCTTCGAGGCGATATTCAGCCACCACTTGAGTTTCTTGCAAGTTCCAATGATCTTCTTTTTCGCCTCGATAGGGACATAAAATACAACGACTGACCCCTAAAACTTGCCCTAAACTATTAACAGTTTGTTGCCAAATTTGTTTTAAATCTAAGGTGCGACGAATTTTTTGAGCAATTTGGCTTAATAAGGTTTGATAAATATGAGAACTGGGAGACACAGTACGACACATCGTTCCTGCAATTTGAATCAGCATTTTTTGAGAAATATCCAAATTTGACGGTAAGGAACGATAAGCAACAATCTCCGCCATATTAACATCAATATTCTCTTCCGGTTGTTCGAGAACACATCCCATCACCAAGACCCGATTCGGTATCCCATTCGACACTAAAATGGGACTCATAATTAATTCTAAAGGAATATATTGTTCTTCGTAGGAAAAAGAATAAACAAATCGTTCTGGAATTAAACTACTCAAAACGCGGCGAATTCGATCTTCATAGGGAGCAATTACAACAGGTTTAAACAACTCCCCCATGAATGAACCGATAATTTGATCCGTCGCTAACGGATAGCGATCCTGTCGTTGCCAATAAAACGATAAATACCGACCTTCGGCATTTTGAATAAAAACCAGATCAGTACCCAACTGTTGCCAAATCGGGTCAGCCGAAGTTGAACTTGCAAACTGAGAGTTCCTGTCTAAGTCCATTGGCATCCGCGACTACTGTGTTAACTGAATCATCCAACATCGAAGCGTTTAGCCGCGCCTCCTGCTCAACTATATACAGCGATTGCCCTAAATCTTCTATTGAGAATTTAAGACACCCCAATCACAAAATCCTGATGGATCAGGGATTCTATTTTAATCGTTCCATTCCCCTCGGGGTGGAATCGGGGGATTTCGCTGGAGTGTCAAGGCCAGTTCATCCTCTGGACGCTCTCCTCTAAGCCATTGACGCAGGGCTGTTTCAATCACCTTACTCGGATCATTGGTCAGATGTTTAATTTGATTGAGTAACTCCGAGTCAATGTGGATTGAAACTTCCACTTTCTGAGCGGTATTGGGCGAAGAAAATGTATTCTTTTCCATAAAAAATTAGATCCTAACGCATAAAAACTTTTAATCTTTGGGAATAGCTAATCAGCGTCATTTCCCACAGACCCATGACTCCAATTGTCTAGGGAAAACCTTTTAGCTTATTCCCATAGAAACAGATACCCACTTCTTAAGCAGGGGGTGTTGCTTTTATTGTACTCTTCTCAGGGGAAAAATTGTTTCCCTCTCTGGGTTTACTAGAAGCTGAACTGGATTCTGAATTAAGGTTTGCTATAAGCCGAAGCCGGTTTAAAAGAAGTGGCGGGTTTGCCATCTAACGCTTGTAACATAAAGTCACGCCAGATCGGAGCCACAATGGTTCCTCCCGTTGCCCCATAGGTTAAGGGAGTATAATCATCATTACCCACCCAAACAGCCGTTGCTAAATCGGGAGTATACCCAACAAACCAGATATCCCGTTCAGAAGAGGTTGTTCCAGTTTTTCCCGCCGCCGGACGTCCGATTTGGGCACGAGTGGCTGTCCCGCTATTAATTACCCCTTGTAACACGCTATTGAGAGACGCCACAGCCCATTGATCCAAGACTAATCGCGGTTTCGGGGTATTATCCAATAAAATATTGCCTTGACTATCGGTGACTTGGACAATAAACGTCGGTTCAGAGTGCCAGCCATCATTAGCAAAGGTGGCATAAGCTCCGGCCATTTCCATCGGCGTTAAATCCACTGACCCCAAAGGTAGAGACACAACAGGTTCAATGGGACTCTTAATCCCTAAAATTCGACAAACCTCAATCACCTGATTCAGTCCGACTTCTTGACCGAGTTTCACCGCCGGAACATTCAAGGAATTTTCTAAGGCTGTACGAATACTCACCGCCCCAGAGAAACCCCCTCCGTAGTTTTGGGGGGAATAATAGCCATAGCCATCGGGATAACTCACGGGCGTATCATAAACCGTTGAATTCGGCCCATATTTGCCCGTGGCAAAGGCTGAATAATAAACAAAGGGTTTAAAGGCAGATCCCGGTTGACGCAACGCTTGAATGGCTCGATTATACTGACTGGTTTTATAATCAGCCCCCCCGACCATCGCTTTGACAAAATGGGTACGGGGGTCAATAGAAACTAGGGCAATTTGGCCATTTTGTAAACTGTTATAAACCCCTTGATAGTATAAATTTTCATGCCATTCACTGATGGTTTTTTCTGCCATCCGTTGAAAATTCATATCAATGGTGGTTTGAATTCGCATTCCGCCCTTCAGCACCGCCTCCCGACCAAAGCGTTCAGAAAGTTCCTGAACAACAGCTTCCGTCACATAGGGAAGACGGCTACTGCTAAAGGAGGTAATTTTGCCGACGAGCAAGGTTTGTTTCTTGGCTTGGGCTTCTTCTTGGGGGGTAATCCACTGAAGTTCCCGCATCCGCTTCAAAACCGTAAACTGTCTTTGTTTCGCTTTTTTGTAATCCACAAACGGACTATAATCTTCCGGGGCTGGAATTAAACCCGCCATCATCGCCGATTCAGCTAAGGATAAATCCGCAGCCGATTTATTAAAATAACTTCGGGCTGCGGTTTCCACACCATAAAGGTTATGACCCCAATAGACTTGATTGAGATACAGTTCTAAAATCTCATCTTTTGCTAAAATCTGCTCCAAACGAATCGCCATCACCGCTTCTGCGGCTTTACGGCTAATGGTACGATTCGGGGATAAAAATAGGTTTTTCACCAACTGCATCGTCAGGGTTGAACCCCCTTCAACGGTGTTACCCGTTTCTAAGTTAGCAATAAACGCCCGAACAATTCCCGTTGGGTTAATGCCTTTGTGATAGTAAAAATTGCTATCTTCAATTGCAAGCACAGCCCGTTTCAGATGGGGTGAAATCTCGTTGAGGGAGACGACTTCCCGGTTAGCTTCATCGTGGAGGCTGGCCAGAGGAACCCCTTTAATATCATAGATATGGGTGGTTTCTGTCGGAACATAGTTCTGTAATACCCGCACATCCGGCAAATTACGGAAACTGACAGCCAAGCCGACCAGCCCTCCGGCAACAACAGAACTGGTTAACATCGTAACACCGAGTAAGGTTCCGGCAGTTACTTTGCTAACAGACTGAACAAAGTCAAACAACGTTGATGGGTTGTTGACCTGAACCTCCTGTGGGATTGTGTTAGTTGACGACACGTTTAATTTACTCCCTCAATGAAAACAGGGCTACAGAACCTTTATGGCTTGCAGATAGAAATATTAACTTTTTTTGAGCTTCCAGTGATAGCATATAACGCAGTTAAACCCTAGAAACAGATTTCTTTAGGCCTGAGTTGAACAAATCTCCTCCTAGTTGAGCGGGAAATGATAGAATCCCGAAGGTACGGATCAAATTTTAATTCCGGGATCAAGGTTAACGGATTTTACCCTAAATTGGCAAAAGAATTTTAAGATCATGGCTGTGAGTCAACCTTCTGTAGAACTGGAATCGGCGATATCTCTACAAAATTTTCCCACCCTTCGCCGAGGGATTACTGAGATTTTTCCTGAAATTATAAGCTCTGGGAACCCCGATGAGAATTTAGGTCAACGATTATTGACAACAAATCGACCGCTACGGGTTAAATTTGGCATTGATCCCACCGCGTCGGATATTCATTTGGGTCATAGTATCCCCATTCGCAAGTTACGCGCTTTTCAGGATGCGGGTCATATCGCTGTTTTAATTATTGGGGATTTTACGGCTAGAATTGGTGACCCGACAGGAAAATCCGAAGTCCGCCGCCAATTAACCCCGGAAGATGTGCAGAAAAATGCTCAAACTTATTTAGAACAACTGCGCCCAATTTTGGATTTTGACACCCCCGGACGGTTGGAAATTCGCTATAATTCGGAATGGTTATCAAAATTAGATTTAGCTAAAATTCTGGAATTGTTAGGAACAATGACCGTCGGGCAAATGTTAGCGAAAGAAGGTTTTGCACTGCGGTTTGAAAAGGAAAATCCCATTTATTTACATGAATTTCTCTATCCGTTAATGCAGGGTTATGATTCCGTTGCGGTGGAAGCGGATATTGAAATCGGGGGTACGGATCAAAAGTTTAATTTAGCCGTGGGACGAGATTTACAACGGCATTTTGGACAAAAACCTCAATTTGGTTTATTAATGCCAATTTTAATTGGGACGGATGGCGTTCAAAAAATGTCAAAATCCCTAGGAAATTATGTGGCATTATCGGAAGATCCGTTAACGATGTATTCTAAATTAGAGAAGGTTCAAGATCATCTATTAAACCAATATTTTGAACTGTTAACCAATCTTCCCCTCGATCAATTACCCAAAAATCCTAGAGACAAGCAAAAATTATTAGGATTAGAAATAGCGTCTCAATTTCATGGCAAAGAAGCGGCGTTAGAAGCTCAAAAAGCCTCTTTAACCTTAGTTCAAGGGGATGCAAAAACAGCAGAAGCGGTTCCTGAGTTTTCCTTAGCTGAGATTCAATTTCCGGCGAAGTTATTTTATATTCTCAGTGCGAGTAAGTTGTGTAAAAGCAGCAGTGAAGCGCGGCGAGAAATTCAAGGCGGATCTGTTAAGTTAGATGGCGATCGCATTTCTGAAGTTGATTTAACATTTAATACTATTGATGAATTAAAGGGGAAAGTTCTGCAAGTTGGGAAAAAGAAATTTATCCGTTTAATTGATTAGTGCTTGGAATACTAATTTTGAAGCTCTGCCTCCATTCTTATAGTAAGAGGCAGAGCCTCCTTTTTTCATTTCTAGGTGGAACCTAGAAACGAGGGCGAAAAAAGTCTAAAAAGGATTTAAAATTTGTTCAACTGTTAATTTTAATTCAGGAAAAGTTATAGAATTTATCGGATCTTTTTGGTTCATTTCTATAACCTCATATAAACCAGAAACTAACGTTAAAATTGATAGTTTTAAGTCTTGAGGGTCAATAATCCAATATTCAGAAATACCTAATGCTGCATATTCTGAACGTTTATAACGATAATCATCATCGGGGTTATTGGGACTAACAATTTCAACCACTAATAAAGGGGGTTCTTCGAGAATAGCTGAAGGTAATGTTCTGAGAAGTTGACGCTGAGTTTCTGTCATAATTAATAAATCAGGAATGCGAGATTTTCTAATTCCGGTTCTGACTCCCACAGTTCCTGGTTGCACAACCCAATCTAACTGTAATCGTTGAATTTCTGCTTTTAAGATATCATAGATTAAGCGTAAAATTTCAGCGTGTAAACCACTAGCAGGAGGCATGGGAATTAATTCTCCATTGAAAAGTTCATATTTGAGATCCGTATCATCTTTATAATTGAGATAGTCTTCAAAACTGTATTTTTTAGTAACGGTTTGCACCATCATGAGTTCCTAGCCTCTAATGGGGTATAATTTCATTATAGCAAATTTTATCAAATTATTAAAACACGGAAGTCGCCCCTATTATAAACTATTTAAAATTTGTTTAACAGTTAATTTTAGTTCGGGAAAACTAGGAGAATTTATCATATTTTCTTCCGTAAATTCTAACCCTTCATATAAACCAGAAACTAAGGTTAAAATTGAGATTTTTAAGGCTTGGGGGTCAATAATCCAATATTCAGGAATACCTAACGCCGCATATTCTGAACGTTTATAGCGATAATCATCTTCTGGGTTATTCGGACTAACAATTTCAATCGCTAATAATGGAGGATCTTCTAATATTGCTGAAGCCAAGGTTTTTAACCGTTGAACTTGGGTTTCATTAATAATCACTAAATCTGGAATACGAGTTTTTCTGATTCCAGTTCTTATCCCTATATTACCTGGCATCACCACCCCTTGTAAATTTAACCGTTGAATTTCTGCGGATAAACTTTTAAATAAAAACAGAAGAATCAAAGCGTGTAAACCACTAGCAGGAGGCATCGGAATTAATTCTCCGTTGAAAAGTTCATATTTGAGATCTGTATCATCTCTATAATTGAGATAGTCTTCAAAACTGTATTTTTTAGTAACGGTTTGTACCATCATGAGTTCTTAGCCTCTAATGGGGTCTAATTTCATTATACCAAATTTTATCAACTTATTAAAACCTGTAGGGGCGGGTTTATTTAGGTTAATTATTATTAACAAAAATCCCGGCAAACCCGCCCCTACGCTGTCGGGTTAAAAGCCTTATATGTTACCGTTTACAAGTCTGGACGCGAGAGAAACCCTCAATTCGTAGGATGGGCTATGCCCATCTTACAAATTGAATAGAATAGAATGGGCATACATTTTACAAATTGAATAGAATGGGCATAGCCCATCCTACAATAATTTAGTTAAATTTAAGCCTCAAGTAGTTTGAGAGCATTTAATCATCTTAAAAAGGATTTAAAATTTGTTCAACTGTTAATTTTAATTCAGGAAAAGTTATAGAATTTATAGGGTCTTTTGGTTTCATTTCTATAACTTCATATAAACCAGAAACTAACGTTAAAATTGAGAGTTTTAAGTCTTGGGGGTCAATAATCCAATATTCAGAAATGCCTAATGCTGCATATTCTGAACGTTTATAGCGATAATCATCTTCTGGGTTATTCGGACTAACAATTTCAATCGCTAATAATGGAGGTTCTTCGAGAATAGCTGAGGGTAATGTCCTCAGAAGTTGACGTTGAGTTTCTGTCATTACTAATATATCAGGAATTCGGGATTTTCTGATTCCTGTTCTGACTCCCACAGTTCCAGGTCGCACAACCCAATCTAAATTTAAGCGGCGGATTTCTGTTTTTAATTGTTCTTGTATAAAATCAATAATATCCGAATGCCATCCGCTTGCGGGAGTCATCTGAATTAATTCTCCGTTGAAAAGTTCATATTTGAGATCCGTATCATCTCTATAATTGAGATAGTCTTCAAAACTATATTTTTTAGTAACGGTTTGTACCATCATGAGTTCTTAGCCTCTAATCAGGGTGTTTAAATTGACGATTCCAAGAAACCCGGTTTCTGCCTTAACATGAGCTACTAATAGAAAGCGCAATTAAGAAACCCGGTTTCTGACCTCCACCCACACCTCCAAGAAACCGGGTTTCTGCGTTAATATGAGCTACTAACAAAAAGCTCAATTCAGAAACCGGGTTTCTGACCCTATCGGAAACCCGCAACCCTATTAATCCCCTGTAGGGGCGAGGCGCGCCTCGCCCTTACGCTGTCGGGTTAAACGCCTTATATGTTACAGTTTACAAGTCTGGACGCGAGAGAAGAGATTTCCCTCCCCCACCAAAAAACCAAGTTGTCCCTAGTCCACTCCTAGTCCAAGAAACCCAACCCGTCCAACCCGGGAGGTGGCCTTCAGGTGATGTCTCCTCAAATTTTAGATCGTAGTCACACAACCAGCTATCTCCAAAACGCCAACCAACCTGATCACCAAACGCTTCCCAGATTTTAACATTAACTATCGAACTCCGGGTTCCTCCCAGACTTTGATAGATGCGCTTCTGTACCGAAAAGCCAAAGCGTCCATTGCTATATTTTACCCAAAGTTGGTCAATAGTTCGTAAATCCTCACAGGGAAAATTATCAATATCTTCTTCACTTAAAAATTCTTCCTTTGTTCTTCCTGCTACTTCATACATTTTTTCAGCCGTTTCTTTATCAGCTTCTTTCCAGTTTCCGGCTTTTAAAAGTTGTTCTAATTGATCATAATTAACACCTTTGGCTGACTTTAATTCTATATTGGGTTGGGGTGTTAGTGGTGATATCGGTTTTGCGTTTAATTGTAAAGCATCTAAGACTTCTTGAGCCGTTTGAAAACGTTTCTTTGTTCCTTGTTGTAACAGTTTATCTAAAACTTGACTCAAAGTATTATTGACTTTAACCTTTACATAATCTCGCCACACCCAATCACTTTCACTAACATCAAATAAATCAAAGGGTTGAATATTCGTTAATAAATGAATACAAGTCACTCCTAAACTATATAAATCACTAGCAAAAGTTGGTTTTCCGACTGCTTGTTCGGGTGCGACATATCCCGCAGATCCAATAACTGTTCCTGTGACCGCTAACGCTGTTCTAGTGGCTGCTTTGGCTGCTCCAAAATCGACTAGAACTAATTTATTATCGCTCTTTCTTCTAATAATATTCTCTGGTTTAATATCTCGATGAATTACGGGTTTCTGGTGAATAAACGCTAAAACAGGTAATAAATCTCCTAAAATATTAATAATTTTAGTTTCTGAAAATGCCCCAGTTTGAGCTAATTCTTGTAATAAATTTTGTCCTGGAATATATTCTTGAACTAAATATTGACGATGATCTTGGATAAAATGGGCGAATAATTCAGGAATTTGTTGATGTTTGCCTAATTGTTCTAATTGTATCGCTTCTTGCTTAAAAAGTTCTTCAGCTTTTTGTTGATTATTCGTACCTTGGGCTTGGGGTAAAAATTGTTTAATTACACAATAGGGTTGAGAGGGTTTATCTTCATCAACCGCTTGAAAGGTTCGACCGAAACCCCCTTGTCCTAATATTTTTAACGCCCGATATCGTTCCTTTAATAGTAGCTTAGAACCACATTTTTGACAAAAATTTGTAGTATTGGGATTAGGGTATAAACAATCAGGGTTAAGGCATTGACTCATGGTTCAGGACTGGGGTGAGGATGGGACGATGCAATTAATTCGATATTATCATAATTTTAGCGATCGCTTTTCCCCCGTAGTAAGTCCTTCAGGACTTTCAGCCCTAAAGGGCTTACTACAAATTAATGTAGGGCTTTTTAGCTTCTTCCGCATGCGTGCCCCACGTCTGACCCGTAGGGCAGCGTGGGATGAATTGCGGTAGAGGTCTGTGCAACTCACCGATGACTTATTATAATAAAAAAAGAATAGGAGGTGATTTAAAGTGTTGAAAGCAATTCAGGTTAGACTCTACCCAACATCTGAACAAGAATTAGCATTGGCTAAGTCGTTTGGTTGTGCGAGATGGTATTGGAATTTTGCCTTAAATGCCTGCATTCAGCACTATCAAGAAACAGGAAAAAGCTTAAAACTAGCAACCTACAAAGGAATGCTCCCTCAACTCAAAAAAGAATATTCTTGGCTTAAGGAAGATTGTTATTCATCGGTTCTCCAATGTGTAGCAATCAACCTAGATAAAGCCTATAAAAACTTTTTTGAAGGACGAGCTAAATTTCCGAGATTCAAATCCAAACATCATAAGCAATCAATCCAATATCCCCAGAGTGTTACTGTTAAGGGTGAATATCTAAAAGTCCCCAAAATTGGTGATGTAAAAGCAGTATTTCACCGAAAAGTCACAGGGAAGATTAAAACGGTAACAATCTCTAAAACTTCAACTGATAAATACTTGGCTTCAATTCTGTGTGAAGTTGAAGGAAGTGATGTTAAGCAGTCAGGAAATAAAATTATCGGGATTGATCTGGGATTGAAAGACTTTGCAATTGTCCATGATGGTGATAGCGTAACTAAATATGCTAATCCTAAACATTTATATCGTCATCGGAAAAATCTAGCCCGAAAACAGAAAAAACTCTCTCGAAAAACCCAAGGGAGTTCTGCGAGAGAGCGATTCCGAAAAATTGTAGCTAAGGTTCATGAGAAAATCGCCAATTCCCGCCAAGATTTCTTGCATAAATTGTCAAGAAAGTTGGTAGATGAAAGCGTAGAGACGCGCCATGGCGCGTCTGTACTTGTCATTGAAAACCTCAATGTCAAGGGGATGGTTAAGAACCGGAAGCTATCAAAATCAATATCTGATGTGGGATGGTCCATGTTTGTCAACTTCATAGATTACAAACTGAAACAGAAAGAAGGCGAACTGATAGAAATTGATCGCTTCTTCCCTAGTTCCAAAACCTGTTCGAGTTGTGGTCATGTACTAGATGAGTTACCTCTGAATATCAGAGAATGGGATTACCCTAACTGTCATACTTATCATGACCGTGATAGTAATGCCTCACTCAATATCAGGAACGAAGGTATCAGAATTAAAAACCAAGACGGAGGGAACCCCGTTTCTGCTGAGGGAGCCTGTGTAAGACTGGATAACCGCAAGGTGAAAGGGCATCGGGCTAAGAACTCAGAAGCCCACGCTTACTCGTAGAGAAGCGTGGGTAGTTCACATTGTATTCAATCAACCTACCTATTTTCTATTGACTAAAGGGTAAATCCTGATTAATATAATCAATCTCCTGTTGTTCCATAGCGTTAATTCTGCCAATATAAGATTGCAAAATTTTAGACAAGCGTTGATCATAAAATCGATGTAAACTATAATTCGGTGTGGCTGGAAAACCTCGGCGTTTTTTATGACGACCTCCAGCGCCCGGATCAAAAATAGAAATCCCGTTATTAATTGCCCATTCTATGGGAGAATAATAACAAGCATCAAAATGTAAACAATCAATATCTTGAACACTTCCCCAATAACGACCATATAAGCGATCGCTTTTTGTTAAACAAAAGGACATTCCCACGGGTTGATGTTGATTCGTATCATCAAACGCTGCAACAAATACCACTCGATGGCGATAATTATGATGTAATTCTTCAAAAAATTTGCGAGTTAAATATTTACTGCCCCACCAACCAAATTTATCACAGGTACTCGCATAAAAGTGATACATTTGAGAAAAATAGCCTTTAGGAATTTCATCTCCTGTTAGGGTTTGGAGTTGTAATCCGGCTTGATTGACTGCTTTACGTTCCCGTTTAATATTGCGCCTCTGATTGGCATTAAAACCTTTTAAATAATCATCAAAGGTTTGATATCCTTGATTCTGCCAAATATAACTATGGTGTAACCAACAAGCAAAACCCAACTTTTCTAACATCGGTTTCCAGTCGGGATCAACATAGAGAAAATTACAGCCAGAAATTTTATTTCCAATGCAAAATTGATCAATAGAATGCACCATTAACCCTGTAATTTCTTCTTCATTTTCTCCGGGTGCAATCATAAATCGATAGCCTTCTGCCGGAGTAAAGGGTGACATTCCTAATAGTTTGGGATAATATTCAATTCCTAATTGATGGGCAACATCCGCCCATTGATTATCAAAAACAAATTCCCCGCGACTATGCCCTTTAACATATAAAGGTGCAATTCCAACTAATTGTTGATCCCGCCATACGGTTAAATGATGGGGTAGCCAACCTGTGCGTCCAGTGGCACTTCCTGATGATTCAATATTATGCAACCAATCCCACTCAAAAAAGGGCGTGATTAAGGGTTGGGCAAGGGCATCCCACGCCGTCTGAGGGACTTCGGCAACCGTATTAATCCAACGGGTAGAATAAGAGGATGTTAAGGGTTTCACCATGTTGTCTCAAAAATGATTAGGGACGCATTATTCCTGTAGGATAGTGTAACTTACTTGATAATGTAAAAACACTTCCTGGCCAACAGTTTTAACCTCTAATAATTGCAAACGGGGAGCAACAGAGGATAAAAATCCATCCCCATCGACGGGAGTTGGTGAATTTTTCCCTGCTAAAATTAACGGACAAATCGTTAACCAGAATTCATCAATTAAATTCTGTTTTAATAAAGTAGAAATAAGTTGACCTCCGCCTAATATTCCTAATCGTTTTAATCCGAGTTTCTGTAATTTCTCAAACGCTATTACCCAGTTAATTTGATTAAAATTATTGTCAGCAATGATAATTTTTTCAAACCCTTCTGTTGTTTTCCATAATTCTTGACCTTTTGTTGTTGTTAATAACCAATGGGGAACAGGTTGTTGAAAAAAACGAAAATTGGGATTAATCTTTCCTGAAGCAGACACCACAATTTGAACAGGTTGAGGCGATTTTCCTTGTTGTTTTCGCGTTTTCAATAATTCAGGATCGGTAATTCTAATTGTAGTTTGATAAGCGTTTAAAGTTCCAGCACCGAATAAAACCCCATCCATTTGTGCAACTTGTTGTTCTAAATGTAGTTTATCTTGTTCAGATCCAAACCGAGCAGGCGATCGCCATTCATCAGAAATTTTACCATCGGCACTCATGGCTAAAATAACAGTGGTATGGGGTCGGTTTATCAGGAGTTGAGAATTCATAGAATATCTAAATAAAAATAGTAAAAATCCCAATAAAAAAACGTTGATCTAGCCCCTATAAAATAATCGCTAATGAACCTATAGCAATCCCAAATAGGTGTAATATTTTATCGTAGGGGTTGGGTCTCCCAACCCAGGTGCCAAGAGGGTTGGGAGGGACGCCACCCCTACAGAAATTTTTCACAAATCCTACACGGATTGCTATATTTCCTCATCTCCCCTATTAACTTGACTTTTGATTGACTACTTAGACAGATGACAAAATCGATTAACTCTGCTTTAAAATTAAACTATCTGTTTAATTTCCTGGGAAAGCAAAATTATGTCAAAAATTGCTATTGTAACGGGTGCAAATCGAGGAATTGGATTTGAAACCTGTCGCCAACTGGCTCAACATTCGATTAAAGTCATTTTAACCAGTCGTGATTCCGAAAAGGGAAAAATAGCAGCCGAAGAACTTAAATCTCAGGGATTAGATGTGATTTCTGCTCCTCTAACCGTGACAGAAAAACAAAGTAGTCAACAGTTAGCAGAATGGGTTCGTCAAGAATTTGGTCGTCTTGATATTCTTGTTAATAATGCTGGAATTTATCCTGACCCTCCCGAAAACAATATTTTAAATACCGATTTAGAAACCGTTCAATTAGCAATTGAAACTAATGTTTATGGAGTTTTACTGGTTTGTCAAGCCTTCATTCCTTTGATGCAAATTCACAACACGGGACGAATTATTAATGTGTCTTCGGGAATGGGTCAACTTAGCAGCATGGGAAGTGATGCGGTCGCCTATCGCCTGTCTAAAGTTGCCTTAAATGGCTTAACTACCATTTTAGCGGCTCAACTGCACGGAAGTGGGATTACGGTCAATTCTATCTGTCCAGGGTGGGTTAAAACTGATATGGGTGGCCCGAATGCACCTCGTACCCCCGAACAAGGGGCGGATACGGTTGTTTGGTTAGCGACCCGCACTGATGATACACCAACCGGAGGATTTTGGCGCGATCGCCAACCGATTCCTTGGTAATTTCACGGTTGTTGTGATCTTAATCACTCAGTAATCCGATCCTAGTCTTATTGTAACTTTGATTTAATACAGTGGTTTTAGCGATCAAATTCACGAAGGATTGAGATTGTTACCACAGAATTATAGAAATTACGCAGACATGATTGAGGGGAATCACCACTGTATTAAATCTATGCCATCTCAATCCCAGCCACTTGCTTATATTCCTATTTCTCAAACTCTACAACCCCGTTTTTATCGGCGCTCAACTCAATGGGGTTGTCCTGCAATTGAACGCCAAAGATTTGATCTGTTGGAAGTTCATTTTGGCATTTTGAAGACTATAATTTTAACAGGGGAGGGTTAGGAAGATTAATTAATAGCAGGATTTTTGGCATTTCTGAGTTCTTTTTGAATAGAAATTGCTTTTCCTAACGATGAAATAGCTTCAGGATATTGTTTTAATTTAGATAATAAAGAACCGCGATAACGCCAGGTTTCTGCATCATCAGACTGACAGGAAAGGGCGGCATCATAGGAAGCCAAAGCTTCAGAATATTGTTCTAATTTTTCTAAACACATTCCTTTAGAACGCCAGGATGCTGCGGAATCAGGTTTTAAATTAATGGCTTGTTCATAAAGAATAATAGCTTCTGCATAGCGTTGTAATTTTACTAAATTTTCTCCATACTCAAAACAAGCTTCATAACTATCCGGTTTAATTTGGATGGCTTTTTGATAGGCATCTAAAGCTTCTGAATTTCGATTTAATTTCCCTAAAAGATTACCTTTATTCTTCAACAATTCAAAATGATAGGGTTTTAAATCCAAAGCTTTTTCTAATGCTTCTAATGCTTCTTCATAGCGTTCTAAAGCTGATAAAGCATTGGCTAGATTCGACCATAATTCCCATTTCTCAGAATTGAGTTTAATAGCTTGTTGATAGGAAGCGATCGCTTCTTCATGGCGTTGTAACTTTGCTAAAACGTTACCTCGATTGTGCAGGATTTCATATTTATTAGGAGAAATTTCTAAAGCTTTATTATAAGATTCTAAAGCTTCATCAAATCGTTTAAATTTTCTCAAAATAGCCCCTCGATTATGCCAGGATTCATAATCATTAGGTTTGATTTTAATCGCTTGATCATAAGATTCAATAGCTTCGTTATATCGTTGTAATCGAACTAAAATATTACCTCGATTATACCAACCTTCATATTTCTCAGGGTATAAATTTAGATATTCTTCATAAGCAATCAAAGCTTCGTTATACCGTTGTAATCGACCTAAAATCGTTGCTTTTTTAAACCAAGCTTCCCCTAACTGGGAATTCGTTTTAATTGCTTGTTCTAAACAATTTAAAGCCTGATTCAACTGACCTTCGTGTAAGAAAGCTTCCCCTTTTTTTAAATAATCATCCGCAATCATAGATTCAGAAGATTGAGAAGGTTTCGTTGTTTGTACAACAGTAGAATCAACTAATTTTTTAGGTAAAGATTCTCTTGAATGGGGAGAAGCAGATAAACCATTCAACGAAACGGAAGTTTCAGGAAGGATAAATTGTTTCGTTTCTCTCGTTTTTTCTTCTAATTCTTTTAACGTTTTCTCTTTGAGGTCTTGAACCTCAGAAATCATTCCTTGTAACCGTAAAACAAATTGAGATTTGAGAGTTTCTACCTGTTCAATCGAAGATTTAGAAACCTTGGCTTCCCGATTTAAAAAATTAATCGATTCCTGGGCGGTTGTAATTTGAAACTCTAATTCTTTAATTAACTGTTGATAGCGTTGTTTAGACGCTTTTAATTGGGCTTCTAAATTATCAATATGATTTAATTTTTTCTGGGCTTGAGTGACAATTTCTTTAACAATCAAACGACGGACTAACCAAAAGAATAAAATTGTTATACTAGGAACTAAGGTAGCAACAATTAATAAAGTATTCAGTAAGGTAATGGTTTGACTAAACTCATAATTTAACGCGGAACTCGGACTCAGTTGTGCAACAGAAATCGGGCTTTTCATCTGGCTTTGAGGTTCCCCATTACTGATTTTAACCAATTCCGCTAACCAAGTTTGATCAAGTACATTTGTGATCGATACAGAGGTAAGATCTTTTGTAGAAAATTCCGTTGAGGAAAAGGACGGACTTTCGATCATTTCGGGAATACTAACTGCTAAACTAGGAACTAATGCCATCATCTCGACCGGATTAGCAGCTTGACTCGATTCGGAAGCATGAGGTAAAGCATTTGTCGCCTGATTAGGAATAGGACTCGCCTCAGTTGAGGAGTCTTGAGCAACAAAAGCCGCTAAGGTTAAAAGGGTAACTGTCGATAACCGCATAGGTGTCAACTCGTGTGGGATGAAAGTTTTGCCAACCCTTTACAAAACTCAACAACAGGAAAGGGATGTGGAATTTGGGTGTGCTAGTCTATATTACGAATTGACAGAGCTTTGTCAGGATTTTAGAACTGATACAGAAACCGGGTTTCTTGACCAAAACTCCTGATTTTTCCAAGAGATGATGACTAGAAACCCGGTTGCTTGAGTTTTCAACCCCCTAATTAAACCTTAGCTAATACAGGTTGTTTGACTTGAAGTGTTTTAGACTCAGATTCTGGATTTGTACAATAGACTTCACAGGAATTATTCGGACTTTCAATCAATTTAACTTTATGCAATTTTGCCCCTAATTCTTGAATGGGGTTTTGCAATAAATCTCGAATATGAACCGCAATATTTTCAGCCGTTGGCACAACTTTAACAAAATGGGGAATATCTTTATTTAAAAACGTATGATCAAAGGGTTCTACCACATAATCATCAATGGCTTTTTGTAACTCTTCTAAGTCTACAATCATCCCCGTGCGAGGATCAATTTCCCCTTTCACGGTAACTTCTAAATGATAATTATGACCATGACCGTTAGGGCGGGCACATTTGCCATAAATTTCGCAATTTTTCTCAAAACTGAGGTCAGGATGAGCCAGCCGATGGGCGGCGCTAAAATGTGTACTAATGGTTAGATAAGCTTCCATGCCGTTTCCTTGATAGTCTGCCCAGAGTTCAGGATGTTCAAATAGTTGAATATTCGTTAGGGGAAGATGGGGGGCTAACCGATGCCAAATTGCCCGTGCTAGAGCTTCCGTAGTGGGTAAGGTTTGCTGAAATTCCGGCCAAACATCATTAAGATGGGCGAAGTCTAAATGGTCGGTAACTTCCTGTTTTAGGGTGTGTTTGACATCGGACAGGTTTAATACCATGCCATATTCATCGAGTTCTCCCACCATTGACACATACAAAACATAGTTATGTCCGTGTCCAGGGGCGCGGGATGCGGGGCCAAACCGCTCAATATTCTCGGTGGCGCTCAATTCGGGCAACCAATACCGATGACTAGCGGAAAATTGCGCCCGACGAGTGATCACGCATTCCATAAAATGCAAGCCAGATTGCTGTTGTTAAGTTATGTAAATTTATTCTAAACTTTTTTGATGACAATTTCAACTTTAATTGAATCAAAATCCTCACTATGAATTATTCCGGTTTGTGATATAGTAAGCCTAAATAGATTTTATAAAAGAATTAAACCCATTATTAAACCTAATAAATAACCCCATTGCTTTGTAGGGGCGAGGCGCGCCTCGCCCCTACCCTTTATTGGATTTACAGTAATTTTTACGACGGATTTAGACTTGCTATATATTGTCTGATCACAGCAGGTAAACAATAAAAATGCTCTTGCTTTTCTAACCAACACCGTCTGAATAGAGATTGTAAAACGTTGAGTAAATCTGAGGAATGAATTTGTCTTCTTTGCAAAAGTTGGGCTAAATTTAAAAGTTCATCATCCTGAACTAATTCTAACATTACTTGTTTTTCCAGAGGAGATAAACGATTCAATTGCTGTTGTAAATTATCCTTTAAACTTTGAGGTAAAAAAATAGTATTATTTTCAATAACTTCTTCAAGCAAATCTTCGACTTCCAGCAGCGAATTTGCTATAATATTTAACCATAAAGGATTACCTTGATATTGATGAATAATCCTGCTTAATTTTTCTGGATATTTTAACCCTTGCTCTCGGATCAAATTTTCTACTGTTGTTGTTTCTAATCCCTGAATAGTTATCATTTTAAATCGAGAATTTGATCTTTTAATTTCTGCTAATTCTCTAGGTTGTTCCCAACCCATAAGCAGAAAACAACTTTGATGGGTTAATTCTTGTATTTTTTTAAATAAAGAACAAAAATCTTGATGTTGAGGTTGATATTGTCCAGCTAATTCACCCGAACAAAAAAGATGATGCAGATTATCAATAACAATTAAACAGCGATGATTTTGTAAAGATTTGATCAGTTTTAAACGGTTGCCGTTTTTTGCAGTTGATTCCTGTTGTGTTTGTTGCTCAAATAATTGAAATAATTCGGTTTGAAATTCAGTAAAAGTAGAGTAATTGTCTAAATTATACCACAAAATATATTCAAAATCATATTTGATTTCTGGTAAAAGTTTAACTGCGAGTTGGGTTTTGCCAATTCCACTAATACCCGTCATCGTAATCAAGCGACAATGTTCTTGTAAAATCCAGGTTTTTAGGGTTTCGAGTTCGGAAGTGCGATTATAAAAAACCCCTAACTCTGGCATTTCACTTAATTCATGATGTAGGGTTGGTGCTTGTTGATAGTTAAATACTGGATCAGTTGATAAGTTAGAATTTTGTGAGGTTGATAGATGTACAGTTTCTCCACAGAAGGTCACATTACTATTGTGGTTATGATGCTGCTCTAAATGTGAAACAATTGATGGTTTTTGCCTCTCCATTGCAGATCTTAAATTTGATTTACTAACTTTTTCTCCTAACTGCTGTGAAAGAAGTTGCCATAATTCCATGCCGACTTCTCTAACCCGATCCTCAGAACGATTAACAGTTTTGGCAATTTCTTTGTAGTCTTCATCATCCCATGTTCCCCGTAGAATCGTTTCTTGTAAATCATTTAGATGCTTACCTGTTCCCGCAAATATCAGATCATCAGCAAGTTTTAACACGTTCTCAAGATCCATAAAGTCTGGCAGATTTCAAGGTTAGTTATAGTGTACCCCACATTTCCCCATATTGTCCAACATTTCCCCCTATTTACCCATTTTATTTTAGGTTGTTTTCTTAAAAATTCCCAATACTTACCCAATTTTATTCAATTTATTAAATAAAAATTTATTGTTATTTTAGAGATAGCTTAAGCTGTTTAAACTCTTACTGATTTCCGATTCAAGACAAGAAGCGTTTGTGTAATTAGCAACATAAAATAGTAATTATGGCAGCACGAAATAAGAGACAAGCCAGACAAGAAGCACGTTCGGCTATTAACAAATGGGCTTTAGGTTTTGCAAGTGTAGCTTGGATTCCTGGTTCTCACTATGTAATGACCGCAGGCGATGTAACAATGGTGATTCAAGTTGGGTCAATTTTTGATGTTGACTTGGATAGGACAACTGCTGGAGCCGTATTTACTACGGTCGCGGCTCCACTTGTTGGTAGTAAAATTGCACACTCAGTCCTTGACTTTGTTCCTGTTATAGGTTGGGCAGCAAAGTCAGCCGTGGCTGCTGGAGTTACAAAAGCTGTTGGTGAAGCCCTGATTCATTATTTTGACGGTTGCTCCAATTTGCCGGAATAATAATATTACCCAACTATTTCATATCTTGTTAATGTTGGGTGAAGGAATGAAAACCAACCTAAAAATAATATTCAAGTGCGATCGCTTTTTATTATCAAAGGCGATCGCAACTTGTTCAAAACTTACATAGCAACCAGGTTTAATAAAAAAATCTTGTTTCAGTCGATCAATAAATGTTATCTTGCGTTTTTGTAACGTTTACATTTTCAGAATCATAAACCTATTCATTTGCTGCTATTAAAACATCTGCGTAGAGTTTACTACTCACTCGAAAATTGGCTTGAGAGATCAAATCATCCATCACAGGTTTAATTTTTGTAATTAACCCTTGCTGTTTCGCACTCAACAGAACACCAAACACTCCAATAATTTTTAATCCTTGGTTTGTCGCTACTTGTCTACCTAAACGCTCATCGATCAGCAGTCGACTTGCATTTACTTCAACAGCAAGAGCGATCGCTTCAGCCTCTCCCAAATTTATACTATTTCGTAGTTCGTTTACTAATTCTTGATTCTGAATAGGTTGTATTTTTAACAAAATTGCTGATTTAACTGCTTCAACGACAGTCTCTCCAGCCCTCTCATCCAGTAATTCATTATGAACCGCAGTAGGAATCAGAACTGTTTTATAGAGTTGTTCTAAAAGGTGAATTTGCCCAACTTTTGCTAAATTTGAAATGGGCGAAGTGTTGCTCACAATTATCATTACAAACCGACTTCCTGAACTATTTTAAGATCTTCTTTAAATTCAGCTACATCATAATGAACACAAAGACCCCGATCAGCTAGTAATTTCTGAAATTGCATTCGATGTATTCCGAGCAATTCACTTGCTTTTCCTAAGCTAATTTTGTCTTTTTGGAACAGCATCATCACAATTTCCAATAAAAGTTCCTGTTCTGATAAGCCACTGGCTTGTATAATTTCATCTGAGACTAACATACTCATGGTTATTACTAAAGTTTGGTTTAAATTATAGCATTTTTAGGATTTTTATATTTTAACCGACATTCCAAATTTCTTGTAAATCTAATACAAACCCCGGAAGCACATCTTCCCCAGATAAATTAACCGGAGATTGTACAATTTCTACTTCTTTTCCGAAACGATAAATTTCGACGCGCTGATTTTGAGGATCGATTAACCAACCGAGTTGAGCACCATTTTCCAGATACTCTTGCATTTTTTCTCGGAGGGTTTTAAGAGTATCGGTTTCTGAACGTAACTCAATCACAAAATCGGGACATAGGGGCAGAAATTTCTTTTTTTGTTCGAGAGTTAAAGCATTCCATCGTTCTAATTTAACCCAAGATAAATCCGGTGCTCGATCTGCACCATTTGGGAGTTTAAAACCTGTTGAAGAATCAAAGGCTAATCCCAGTTTAGTTCGTTTATTCCATATTGCTAACTCTCCAGCTAGGTTAAAATTACGATTTCCGGTTTCACCCCCTGTTGGTGACATAATAATTAATTCTCCTGTTGCTGATCGCTCAAATTTATAGTATCGGTTATTTTGACAAAGTTGAAAATACTGTTCATCCGTTAAGTCGATTTGCAATTCTAGGGGATTCGGTAAAGAAATTATTGTATCCATAACGGTTGCAATAAGCTTAAAATATAGCTTAAACTATAACACTTTTTTTAAAGACTAGGAAATCTTTTTCATTTCTTCCTGCGCTTCTTGACGTAAACGAGAGGCAATCCTAAAAAATTCTTGACCGGTATGTAAAGAAGAATCATCATAATTAAGGGTGAAAGTTTCGAGTTCATTGAGTCCATCATCTAAATGATTTAGGGTATAATAAAGATGAGCAGCAACTCCAGCGACAGGAGACGGATTTCGTTGAGAACGGAATAATTTTTGAGCTTGCTGTAGAGTATTCCGACAAATCTCAATATAGGTTTGAAAAGCTTCCATTAATTCATCATCAAAGGGATCGGCAGATAATTTATTGACTTCCGATTTTAGAGGCTTTAAAATTTTATTAATCGAACGATTAATGGGTTTATAAACTTTATTAATCCAAACGTTTAATTCTGCATCCGCTTCTGTGGCTTTTTGTTGTTGTTTTTTATAAATAGAGGGTTCAAAACCGTTAGAATATGAATTAACTTCTAAACCCAGTTGTCGATCATAGGATTGGCGTTTCTGCGGATCACTTAATACTTCATAAGCGGCATTAATCTGAATAATTTGGTCATGATCTGCTGATTGAGTTTGGCTATCAGGATGAAAGATTTTGGCTAATCGACGATAGGCTTGTTTGATTTCTGCGGGTGTCGATGTGGGGTTAACTTGTAACGTACTATAGTAATTTTTGAGCGTAGTCATACCGATTGATCTAAGATGAATTACAAATTCCTATACGATGGATTTTAAGCCGTCTTGATTGTAGCACTATTATCCTATGATGGCTACTGTTTTTCTCTATTTTATAAAATTTTACTTTTTTCACAAAATCTTTAAGTAACGAAAAATGATCTATAATATTTTTGGCGAAAAAATCGGGTTTGAGTTTAATAACCTAAACCTAAACCAAAATAGATTAAAAAGTAATGTCAGTATTTTAACCCAAGGATTCCCATGAATAATATTATTATGACTTTATTGATTAATTTTAAAATTATTTCTACAAAAAACAAATCCAAAGATAGAAATAAATTAAATATTTTACAAAGATTTAGTATCGGGTTTGCTGCTGTATTAACATTAACGGGATGTCAAATTCTGTTTAAACCCCCCACAGCCTCAGATATTCATCTGAAACTGGGCAACCCTAGTCAAGCAACGGCTGATCCTCAAAATTCAACTAATTTTTTGATCGAAAGACCTGAATTTGTTTTATCTTATAATAGCAAAACTGGAACCGCCAATTGGGTGAGTTGGCAACTGAATCAATCTTGGTTAGGAACGGCTAAACGCCAAAATAATTTGAGACACGATGATAATTTACCTCAAGGATGGTATCAAGTTAAACCCAATGATTATCGGGGAACAGGTTATGATCGAGGTCATTTAGTTCCCTCTGGCGATCGCACTAATACCCCTGAACATAATAGTGCTACATTTATTCTGACTAATATTATTCCCCAAGCTCCAGAATTAAATCGAGGTATTTGGAGTAATTTAGAACAATACTGTCGAGATCTAGCTCAACACGGAAAAGAATTGTATATTATTGCCGGGGTTTCTGGTAAAGATAAAACCATTGCCAAAGGAAATATAACTGTTCCTGAATGGAATTGGAAAGTGATTGTTATTTTAGATCAACCGAATCAAAAAATAACGGAAAATACCCGTGTTATTGCCGTAAAAATTTCAAATTCAAAGAATTTAATAAATAAATGGAAGTATTATCGGGTTTCTGTTGATGATATTGAAGCCAATACAGGTTTAGATTTATTAAGTAATATTCCTAAAAATATTCAAGATAAATTAGAGCGTCAAGTTGATCATTTGTAACTCATTAACCTAAATACAGACGCGCTATTGAACCTCAAATACAGACGCGCCATGCAAATACAGACGCGCCATGCAAATACAGACGCGCCATGCAAATACAGACGCGCCATGCAAATACAGACGCGCCATGCAAATACAGACGCGCCATGCAAATACAGACGCGCCATGGCGCGTCTCTACGGAGATCATCCCGAATTTGAGGATAATTGAGCGAAATCGAGGAACAGCCAGGGTAGAAACAACTTCTACATAAGAAGCTACTATCCTGATGGTTATACCCCTTTCGCACTTGAGAGAACGTCTACAATGTCCTTAAATCAATCTTCTAGTTGTATTAATCCTTGGAGCCTGATTACTGCATTATCCTTAAGTTTAGGATTAGTTAGCATCCCCTTCATTGCTCCTGTTTTTGCCCAAGAACAACGGCTTAGAACTCTAAGCGTCAGTGGGGAAGGTGTAGTAACGATCCCAACCACCCAAACCCAAGTTCAGTTAGGAGTTGAAGTCTTAGGGAAAACCGCCGAAGAAGTGCAAACCGAAGCCGCCAGACGAACAAATGCAGTGATAGAATTACTGCGATCGCGCAATGTTGAGAAACTGGAAACCACCGGAATTCGCCTCAATCCCACCTACAGTTATACTAACGATCAACAACGCTTAACCGGCTATTCTGCCACCAATACCGTCAGTTTCAAATTAAAAACCGAAAACGTCGGCAGTTTATTAGATGATGCTGTTAAAGCCGGGGCGACCCGTATTGATGGGGTGAGTTTCGTCGCTTCCGATGCTGAAATTAACGCCGCTCAACAACAAGCTTTAAAACTCGCCACCCAAGAAGCAGAACGTCAAGCCAATGCCGTTTTAGGCGCCTTGAATTTAACCCGTCGAGAAATTATCGGCATTCAAGTTAATAATGCTAGTGTTCCTGTCCCCATGCCTGTCATGTATAAAGCAGACGCGATGGCACCAGCAGCCCCCCCTACTCCCGTTGTCGGAGGAGAACAACAAGTTAGAGCCTCCGTCACCCTGCAAATTAGTTATTAGAAAGTCAGTTCAATTTACCCCTTTTCCCTATTGCCTATTGCCCATTCGTAATTCGTAATTCGTAATTCGTAATTCCTAATTCCCTATTCCCTAAAGTCAGGTAATGACAACACAGGACAAGATCTATGCGTCAGTTCCGAGAATGTCTGGAATAATATTGAGGTGATTTCAGATTAAAGGTAGACCAAATCCAATGTCCCTGACCTCTGCACAACCTGCTTTACTTGTCCTGGCTGATGGAACCACCTATACAGGCTGGTCATTCGGCGCTCCAGGAACCGTCATTGGGGAAGTTGTCTTTAATACGGGTATGACCGGATATCAAGAAGTATTGACTGATCCCAGCTATTGTGGACAAATTGTCACCTTTACCTATCCAGAGTTGGGCAATACTGGGGTTAACCCTGATGATGAAGAATCCGCTTTTCCCCATGTTCGAGGGGCTATCGCGCGTAATATTTGTCACCGTCCCAGTAATTGGCGTTCCACTCAGTCCTTACCTGACTATTTAAAACAGCACAATATTCCCGGTATTTACGGAATTGATACCCGCGCTCTGACTCGGAAAATCCGTACTGTTGGAGCCATGAATGGGGCGATTTCTACGGAAATTTTAGATCCGGGGGAACTGCGAAATCTAGTCGAACAAGCTCCTAGTATGTCCGGGTTGAACTTGGTGAAAGAAGTTACAACCCCAGAAGCCTATGAATGGTTAGAACCTACGGAAACCGCTTGGGAGTTTAGTGACTCCGCCTGTCGGGATGAACAACCCCGTTATACGGTTGTCGCCTTAGACTTTGGGGTAAAACGCAATATTCTGCGGCGGTTAGCCAGTTATGGCTGTCGAGTGATTGTTGTTCCATCTCATACCTCCCCGGAAGAGATTCTCAAATACAATCCCGATGGGATTTTCCTATCTAATGGCCCTGGTGATCCATCCGCCGTTACCGAAGGGATTAACACCACAAAAGCCTTAGTTAAGGCTGACAAACCCGTGTTTGGGATTTGTATGGGTCATCAAATTTTAGGGTTATCCTTGGGGGCTGAAACCTTTAAGCTTAAATTTGGTCATCGAGGTTTAAATCAACCGGCTGGTTTAGCACAACAACAAGTTGAAATTACCAGCCAAAATCATGGGTTTGCGATTGATCCTGATACCATTGCTGAGGATGTACAAATTACTCACCTCAATTTGAATGATCGTACCGTTGCGGGATTAAAACACAAAACTTTACCTTTGTTTTCCGTTCAATATCACCCGGAAGCCAGTCCTGGCCCCCATGATGCTGACTATTTGTTTGAACGTTTTGTTCAAGCGATGCAACACCAGAAAGAACAAAATTAAACGGCTCTGTCCCTCCTAATTCAGTAGACATTTTATTAAAAAGCCCTTATACTAGATCGGCGATGTCAAGTTCTATGTAGTTAGGAGGGTATCATTCCTGAGCAACTGAATTTAACCGTGAGCCTTCGGGGTACACGGGATACTAAAGACAATTATCAACTCTTTCGCCTCACTGGATTGATGGATGCTTTCTCAGAAGGCACCTTTCGTAAAGTGGTGGGTAAATATATTGAAAAAGGCCCCAAGCACATAATATTGGATCTCTCTCAGATAGATTTTGTAGACAGTTCGGGATTAGGGGCGCTCGTGCAGCTTGTGAAAAAAGCGCAAAGTAGCGGCGGAACTTTACAGATTGTTTCCAATCCTCGTGTAACTCAAACTGTTAAATTGGTTCGCTTGGAAAAGTTTCTCTCTTTACAGCCATCTGTAGACGATGCGATCGAGAACGTGAAAAATGCCTAGGTGTGAGAGTCGATTGGGTCGTATCTATACCCCGATCAGGTGAGGATGCCGAGTCAATGGGATAAGGTAAGGGTGAAACGGTTTTTACGACTATTTTTTAACGACTAGCTAGTTCCCTCTGGTTAGTCTCTACCTCTGGATCAAATGCTTCATCAAAGCCTATCACCAGAACAAGTTCAACGGATTTCTCCAGGATCTTGGGCCTATTTAGGAGATGCCGTTTATGAACTTTATATTCGTAGTTTTTATCTGATGCCCCCAAAGCGATCGCATCTTTATCATCAGTTAGTGGTGTCTCAAGTTCGTGCAGAAAGCCAAGCTCGTCACTTGCGATCGCTAGAACCTCACCTCACTGAACCTGAATTAGAAATTTTGAACCGGGGTCGAAATGCAGCTTTTGGACGTCCCAAAAGACTCGATCCCAAAACTTACCAACAAGCCACTAGCTTAGAAGCTTTATTTGGGTATTTGTATTTAACGAATCCGCAACGTTTAGAGGAATTGTTTAATTATCTTGAGCTTGATTCTGAAGAAGGAGAATGACTCATAAGCTGTTACTCTAACAACTGATTGTTAAGATCGGGTCTGGGGAATCAAGCACCATTGAATTGAATGAGAGAGTCGCTTATTGAATCAGGTTCAGAACAGATATTCAGCTTAAACTAAAGCTTAGTTGAGGATACTATTAATTGGGATCAACAACCGTATTCTTCAATCAGAAACCTAGTTAGTTCGTAAATTTCTGGTTATCTAATCTACGATTTTTGATCAGAAATTGGGTTACTTTGAAGTTGTCCTATTGTAATAGAGTTCAAATTTTATTAAGAGGTTCTCATCAGAACATACACGCTGATTTTCTCTTCTAGTATTGATTTCAATTAGCAACGTTTATCAAATAATCTCACAAGGAATTATGCCAAAATTTAGTCGTTCTAACTCTCCATCAAGATCTTCTAAAAAACCATCCAATCGGTTTAAATCGGGAGAACGAGACAACAATAAATCTTCTCGATTCTCAGATGATAGAAAGCCTTCTCGATTCTCAGATGATAGAAAGCCTTCTCGATTCTCAGATGATAGAAAGCCTTCTCGATTCTCAGATGATAGAAAGCCTTCTCGATTCTCAGATGATAGAAAACCTTCTCGATTCTCAGATGATAGAAAACCTTCTCGATTCTCAGATGATAGAAAACCTTCTCGATTCTCAGATGATAGAAAATCTTACCGTTTTTCCGATGAACAATCTGACAACTATCGGAAATATGCTCAAGACAGAAAGGAATCTTTTGCTAGTTCTCAACCTGAACAACTAACACGAGAAAAACCGAGTAAGTTCTTAGATGAACGTCAACCTCAGACCCACAGACATTCCTTACCTGCTCCTCATAAAAGTCAACGATTTATTGAAGAGAGCAAACCAGAATTTACAGATGAATCTGTAGAGTATTTTGATGTTGAAAATGAGTTAATCTATGGACGACGTACCGTTCAATCGGCTTTAGAAAATGAGCGATCGCTGAGTCGAATTTGGGTGGTTTCTCAACTCAAATCCGATCCCCGATTTTTCGGATTATTACAAACAGCAAAAGCCAACGGTGCCATCCTCAATGAAGTCACCTATCAACGCTTAGATCAAGTTACCCAAGGCGCTAATCATCAAGGCATAGCGGCTCAAATTTCCCCCTATACCTATAAAGACCTGAATGAGTTAATCGAAATTGCTCAAGCTGCAAGTTCTCAACCTGTGATTATTGTTGCTGATGGAATTCAAGATCCCCATAATTTAGGAGCAATTATTCGCACAGCAGAAGCCATTGGTGCTCAAGGTTTAATTGTGCCTCAACGCCGTGCAGTTGGTGTCACCTCAACGGTAATGAAAGTTGCAGCAGGTTCATTAGAAACTTTTCCCGTCACGAGAGTCGTCAATCTCAGCCGTGCTTTAGAAGACTTAAAAGCAGCCGGATTTTGGATTTATGGCACTTCCGCCACGGCTACAGAAACCTTACCAACGGTAAAATTTAATGGGGCGATCGCTTTAGTTGTTGGTAATGAAGGAGAAGGATTAAGCCATTTAATTGAACAAAACTGTGATGTTTTAGTGTCGATCCCTTTGTCAGGAGAGACCGCCAGTTTAAATGTTTCCGTTGCAACCGGAATGGCACTGTACGAAATTTATCGTCAAAGGAATTTTCAAGCTTCCGATTTTAGTTGAAAAAAGGTATAAACGGATGCTCTGGGGTGATCATTGTTCAGATAAACTATTCAATGATAACCCCGTTTATTCTTGATTTCATGCCGATAGAGTTTTCCGGTCTGTTTCCCAACAATTGTTCTGTTTCCTTTTCCGAATAAATTTGACCTGAAACCCCCACTTGGAAACTCTTGCTCCGGTGTTCTGATTGATTAAAAGATTTGTTTAAGGCTAAAATTTCTGGAATCAGGGTTGATTTCTACAGATAGAGATTCTGCTCGGTTGATTGAAAAAATAAAGACAACAGAGTATAACAAAATGTGAAGGTTTTTTAAGACTTAGGTTGAAGTTTATACCTAGTCTGTAAATTCTAACTCATCCGTTAGAATTCCTTCTCAGAATTTTATTGATACAACTTCAGAATCCACTGCATTGATCATGAATATGAAAGAACTTCTAATTAGCTGGCTTAACGCTTTTGGGTTCGCGTTTTGGGTAGAAATTTTGACAGAAACCCCAAACTGCACCTACTATTTCGGGCCATTTATGACCCAACAAGAAGCTCAAACGTCTCAATTCGGTTATCTCGAAGATCTCGAAGCCGAAGGCGCACAAGGAATTAAAGTTAGCATTAAACGGTGTAAACCGAATACCCTAACGATTGCAGAAGATTTGGGAAATAGAGTTGAACAATGGATTATTCCGGCTCTCTCTGGACAGCCTTAATCTATTGCTCTACCGATTATGACCTAACCTACATGGGTATGGTACTGACGACGGGGAAGATATTCGGTCAGCCAATTATCAATATCAGTAAGTACCGTTTGAGGAATTTCCCAAGGGAATAGATGAGCAGTATTCGGATAAGAATAAAACTGAGAATAACGTAAATATTCTGCGGTTTCTTGACTGGATTTAGCAGTGATATGGCGATCGCATTCTCCCGCTAAAACTAAACAAGGACAGTCTATCTGTTGTAAATGTTCTAAACGATTATAGCTTAATCTTAAGGCTTGATTTAAAGCTTGAGTGGCTAACCCAGAGGTTTGCAGAAAAGCGGGAACGGCTTCTTGTGCTAAATAGTGGTAAGCAATAGCATGATGTTGTTGAATTAAATAGCGAAATAGCGATCGCTTTCCCAACAGTTCAATATTCCATCGCCAACTCGGAAATACCCAATTAATCAGTCCGGCTAAACCGGTATAAACATAATCTAACCCAGAAATCGGAGGATGATTTCCTCTAGGTCTGGCGGCGGACGCAATTAAAATTAAACCCTTAACGTTTT
Organism: Planktothrix mougeotii LEGE 06226; assembly: GCF_015207485.1. NCBI lineage: Bacteria > Bacillati > Cyanobacteriota > Cyanophyceae > Oscillatoriales > Microcoleaceae > Planktothrix > Planktothrix mougeotii. Next base: position 76,481 of record NZ_JADEWU010000009.1, on the reverse strand, counting down.
CGGGAAATTTTAATGCTAATTCTAAGGCTAAAATTCCTCCTAATGACCATCCTAAAATCACACATTGCTCCAGATCAAAGTTTTGAAAAAGTGCTTCTAAATCTTGTAAATGATCTTCCATCTCAAACGGCTGACGGGTGCGACTTTTTCCATACCCTCTTAAGTCTGGTGCTAGAGTGAGATATTGTTGTGAAAGATGGTTTGTAAACACAGACATACATTGACTAGAACCGGGATGTCCATGTAAACAAATAATCGGGAACCCTTGACCTTTAATTTGGGTATTTAACCGCAACTCTTAACCTCCTTCATGGGTTTCCTATACATTAACATTAAGTTAATCCATGAGAGGGACAGCTTGAGATGATAACTTATTAATATTGAACTACTCAGAATTTGAATCCGTAATAACACGGATAAAATTGATCTTTGTTATTGAAAAGTTAAATTTCAAGAAAAATTATCAGTATTTTCTCTTGATTTTAGATTCTTAGATATAGCAGGGAACAGAGACGAAAAGACTTCACTGTAAAGCTTTCAGCATCACTCTTTGTAATAATAGGTCTGGTGAATGCTATAATTTATCTAAGGGAGTAAAAGTAAAAAAATTGATCCAGCTAGAATTTTATTATTTTTACAAAGACTTTACAAATTTTGGGGTTTTCAACATCAAACCTTTAACAACAATTTACTATAGTGTATTTATCGAAAAGAAAAAAGCGCAATCCCTAATCACCCAGGAGTTAACGTATGAAAACTTCAACCCTGAAAAAATTAATCGGAACGACAGTAGCCAGTCTTTGTTTCGTATCTGTAAACGGTCTTCCTGCTGTTGCTGGACAACTCCATAATGGATGGAACTACGGAATTGATTCCTTTATCGATGGATCTGGCGGTGAATCCTTTAATATTAGAGGAATTGCAATTAAAGAAACCAGCGATAGTATCTTTGTTGCACTCACAGGTGGAACTCCTCTGACGGGTGTGTATGACTCGGTAGCAGCTGATAAAAATATTGGTTGGGGCGATTTATTCTTAAACTTCACTAACAAAAACTTTACAACGGCTAGCAGTCAAAAGAGCTTATTTGGAGTTCGTTTTGCGGGAATGAATGACTCCGGCGTTGCCACAACCGGGCTATATGGTAACGTAAAAGGAGCCAGCGTTACCAGTGTAAATCATGGCTACAACAGCTTAAAACAGTATTACGGTTCTGGATTCGATAAAGCCAACACCCAAGGTACTGACATTGCTACCAAAGCTGCTGCTTACAGTTATTTTGGTGAAACAACACCAATTCTGAATGTGATTGACTCTGGCGCGACCCAATTAGGTGGTATTGTAAATCTGTCTGCTACAGCCTTACAAAATCAAGGACTTGACTTTGGATTCTTCAACGCTAAAGGATCACAAACTCTAGGTTTTAGCTTCAATAAATCCGATTTAGGACTCGCCGATGGTAACTATGACTATATTGCTAGTATTTTCCTAGAATGTGGCAATGATGGTGTTGCTCTCAAGGGCGGAGTTTCTGTTCCTGAACCGGGTAGTCTTGCGGGTTTAGCGTTGGTTGGTTTAACTGTACTCGGTAGCCGACTGAGCAAACGTCAATCTTAATCAACCAGAACGGAGGTTAAATTAAGATTGGGTGATAAGGGTGCAGCTTTAATGCTTTTAATTGATATGACTAAAAAACGCTTAAGGGGCTATTCTGAATTAGGAATAGTCCCTTAAATTTTAATAGTTGTTATAGCACTACTTGAACACCGAACACCGAACACCGAACAGGGGTAACTATACAAATTGATTAAGAAAAGTATCCAAATTTAAAGCTTAATTGCAATTTCAGTCAAAACTAATAAAATTTTTCAGTCTAAGTGATAGGGTTAAAGCCATTCAAACATCAGGCTTTAATCTTACTCACCTAGATTATGAACCCCAAACCTTCACAACGCGATCCCCTAGAATCAGCCGTCACCGCAGCATTAGGCGCGGGTGTAGCCACTTCTTTTGCGGTAAGTCAAGGTCAAAGTCCTTGGGTTGCTTTAGGAATTACAGCCTTTGCTGCGATTATTGCGTTAATTTGCGATCGCGCCGGGCTAGTTTAAACCTCACTTTTAACCCTGATCTACAATGGGGGAAACAAACCCTTCCAAAAAGAATTTTGTGGAAGGTTTAAATTGATGAATAATGTTTCCCCCCAAAAACCATGATTGAATCCTATGCGTTTCTGGCCTTAGCGTTAACCTATGAAGATCCAACTTCTGATCCATTCCCAGGATTGAATGACGTTAATTGGAAAAAGCTTTCCAGTCAAACCTACCGCTACTTTCTCGGTTTAGCGGTAGCTGTTTCAGTCTTAACCGTCGCCCAAACCGCCCAAGCTTTGGTAATGTCTGGAGATTCGGGAACCCAAGTCAGACAAATTCAAGAGCGCTTACAAGAACTGGGCTATTTTAATGCGAATGCTACAGGTTATTTTGGCAGTCTGACTCAAGATGCGGTGATTCGCTTTCAACGAAATTACGGTTTATCCGCCGATGGAATTGTAGGCCCCCAAACACTCAGAGCTTTGGGATTAGTCACCACTGACCCCTCTAATCCTGGTAGTAATCGAGACTTAATTGGCTTGGGACGGGGAGATAGTGGCCCCGGTGTTTCGGACTTACAGAGACGGTTACAAACCTTGGGTTATTTGACCGTACAACCTACAGGTAGCTTTGGAACTGTGACGGAAAATGCGGTGATTCGACTCCAACAGGATTATAATATTCCGGCAACGGGTTTAGTAACAGAAGCTACCCTCGCCCTCCTCAACAGTACACCACAGCCACTCCCTGATATCTTACCGGGTACAACGTTACAACTGGGCGATTACGGATCTGCGGTTGCCACATTACAAGAAGCCCTACAAAACCTCGGCTTTTATGATGGCAGTATTACAGCATATTTTGATGATCAAACAGAAGTCGCTGTTCAACGGTTTCAACAAAGTCAAGGAATTCCGGCGACTGGAGTGGCTACATCCACAACATTAATGGCTTTAAACGCTTATGTTCCTGGGGTTCCCTCTAATCCTCAGTTTGATGATATTCTTCGATTAGGGAGCCAAGGCTCTGCTGTTCGGATATTACAAGGACGATTAATATCATTAGGATACTATACCGGAGCTATTGATGGCGTATTTGGTCAAACAACTCGACAAGCTGTGATTAACTTCCAACGCGCTTATGGTATTCAAGTGACCGGAGAAGTAGGGCCGACTACGGCTTTATATCTCGCTAGTGCCATCAACACTAACCGATCTGCTTCAGCAGTCACCCTTCCGATCCCGATTGTTCAACGTCCTATGTCTCCGGTTACTAATTCTTTATCGATGGTTTCTTTAGGGGATACAGGAACAGAAGTCAGAAAAATTCAACGACGTTTAAGGGAATTAAACTATTATAATGGCCCCATTAATGGCTTTTTTGATACTACAACTCAAAATGCTTTAATGCGGTTTCAACAATCTGCTGGAATTACAGTCAACGGAATTGCTGGCCCAACAACTCAAACCTATTTATTTAATCCTCGACCCGTTTCTGCAACCCCCACTCGTACCGTTGTTGTTGTAGAAATGGCTCCCCCTGTTTCCCGTTTAACCAACATTCAACAGTTGCAACAAACATTAAGAATTCAGGGACTTTATAATGGCCCTATTAATGGAATTTATGATCGTTCAACACAACAAGCTGTTGCACAAGCCAGAGCCTTTTATGGGCCTAGTGCAGATACCGTTCTATTTGGAGGACTATAAATAGTAACTCCTTTTGACAATAATTACACGGATTGAATATAGATTTTAATAAGTCTTATCTTTTCCTCATCCTCGTAATTCAATCCCGGCAATCCGTGTAATCCATTTAATCGGTGATCCCATCTTCCATTAATTCAAAATCCATTTCAGAAGCACAATCTGCGATCGCTTTAGAACAAGTCCAATTACTAGAAATTAGCGACGGCCAACCCATGCGTAAAGCTTCATGGCAAATCGTATGAATCGTTAATTGACAATCTAATAAATGAAACCCCGATTTCTCCGCTTGCTTCATGCTGGTTTTAGAAATGGAATCATTTTTAAATTCAATAGTTTTATTACACTGAACACAAACTAAATGATGATGGTGATGGGGATAAGGTTGATTAATTTCATAATGTTTATGGCCTTCAGCTAATTCCAATTCCCGTAAAATTCCCATCCGGGCCATTAACTTCAAAGTGCGATAAATTGTTGATAAACTAATCGCTTCTCCTCGGCTTTTCAATAAATTGTACAGATCCTCCGCACTTAAATGATTTCCTTTCGGTAAATTCTGAAAGACCTGCAAAATCGTTTCCCGTTGGGGAGTTAACCGCCAGCCTTTATCATTGAGTTCGGATTTAAACGAGACTGCTGTATATAAAGCCATACGTTAAACTGTTTTCAATAAAGCTTGCATACTGACAATAATACACAACAAATTTCCTAATTGTCAAAAAAAACCAGCTATTGAAAATAACTGGCTGAAGAGTTCAGGGTAACAGATTTTAAAGTCTGACTGCGGACGGCTCTGGCGTTCTCAGATTAGCTCAGGGACTCCAGATAATCCCGAACCCGGTTACGACGTTTCGGTTGGCGTAGTTTTTGCAACGCTTTCGCTTCAATTTGGCGAACTCGCTCCCGTGATAACTCTAGCGCTCGGCCAATTTCAGCCAAGGAATAGGGATGACCGTCTCCTAACCCATAGCGCATCAGAATCACATCCCGCTCCCGACTGGTTAAATCCGCCAACAGGTGTTGTAAATCCCGATGCAAAGATTCTCGCATCAGTAATTCTTCCGGTGTCACCTCTTCGGTTTCTAATAAATCCCCTAATTCTGTATCTTTATCCGTCCCGACTTTCGTTTCTAAAGAAACAGAACGAGGAACCCGTAACAAGACTTCTCGCACTTGAATCGGAGTCATCTCTAACTCTGCTGCAATATCATCAATGGTAGCAGTACGACCTTTTTCTTGAGAAATTTTTCGTTGGGCTTTTTTAATTTTGTTGAGTTTTTCGGTAATATGAACGGGTAAACGAATTGTGCGGCTTTGGGTTGCGATCGCCCGCGTAATGCCTTGACGAATCCACCAATAAGAATAGGTGCTAAACCGATATCCCCGTGTGGGGTCAAACTTTTCAACAGCCCGTTCTAGTCCTAAAGTTCCTTCTTGAATTAAATCGAGAAGTTCTAAACCCCTATTTTGATATTTTTTCGCCACCGAAACCACTAAACGCAGATTGGCTTTAATCATCTGGTCTTTGGATTTTAGACCCTCGGCTTGAATTTTATCCAATTCTTCAACGGTTAAACCCACAATCTCCGCCCAACGTCGTTTCCCGGCGGCTAAAATTGGCTTCAGTTCAGTCACATCAACCCCCCCTGTTGTCGCCCATCGTTCTAAAGACGGACGATGACCTAACTGGGCGGATAACTGATCCCGGGTTTTAATCAGACGCACATAAACGTTGATTACACCTTCTTCTTGGCTGGCTGCATTATCCCGTAATTCAACTAACCTCAGATAACGCTGAACTTTTTGAGCTTCTGATACTTCTTCATCTCGTCCTAACAGACGAACTCGACCTATTTCTTGAAGATACAGTCGAACCAAATCCGTTGTGCGACGATTCACTGATTTCTGGAGTTTAGCGTCGCTGGCATCCTCTATATCCAGATCAATTAAATCATCCACATCAGACTCCAGGTGATTATTTATAAGATCTTCAGGTTCAGAATAGCCCTCAAAAGGCTGGTTCGAGTTATTGTCGGCATAGATTTTAGTGGCTGGCATAGTTTCTATCTCAGTTGATCTGGATAATTGAGAGGCTGCACTTACGGGGATTAGCTAACCAAGGAGATGCCCACTGCTGAATGACGAACTATCAAGGTTCTCAGTTCCCTTCTATAACTTATACTGCCCAAGAATCTATCGTTTTAGGTCAAGCCTAGAAAACAATTCGATCATGGGCATTGACAAGCAAAAGGAGTAAGATCAGGTTAGCAATATTTATTTTTAAATGACTGCCTTGCTAGTTAGTATATTGGTTAGTATAGGAATAAGCTGGCATTTTAAAAGTGATTCCGGTCAAACCCTCAATTAATTGTCATCACCTCTTACAAGCGCTTCAGATCACTACAGATATATTTTGTCTTTTTTGTTACAAAACTTAATGTTTACGATGGACTGTTAACTGATTACCCATAACCCCTGTTTACCTTGTCTTCTGATGCCCTTGTCTTCCCGACTTCCCTCTTCCTGAGAGTAACAGCTTAACGACTTCTCAGAGGTGGCAATTTCTGGTAGTTTTAACTATGAACCGCTAAACAGGATTCGGTGAGCCTGTCAGCAGTATTTTTACTTACTGCCAAGTCAAGTTGGGAGAAAAAAATGTTAACAATTCTGTTTCAAGTTGTCCTTGCGGCACTGGTGATTTTATCTTTTGTGATGGTGGTGGGCGTTCCCTTTGCCTATGCCGCCCCTCAATATTGGAGCCAATCTAAGCCTTTGCTCTATGTGGGTTCTGGTCTTTGGTTCGCATTGGTCATTTTAGTAGGTGTATTAAACTACTTAGTAGTTTAATTCATTGGCGGAATTGGGGGTTAGAGAGTTTAGGACAATTCCCCTAAGCGATTTAACCTACAATTCCGCATGGATCTTTAAACAAAGGATAACAAGATGACGGTTTTTGAGGGGAATTTTACTCAAACAGACTCCCTACGGTTTGCGATGGTGATTGGTCGGTTTAATGATTTAATCACAACCAAATTATTAGAAGGGTGTCAAGATTGTTTAAAACGACATGGGATTGATCCTAATCCCCAGGGAACACAGGTTGATTATGTTTGGGTTCCAGGGAGTTTTGAGATTCCATTAGTCGCCCATCAGTTGGCCTTAACCCGTCGCTATGATGCGATTATTTGTTTAGGGGCTGTAATTAAGGGACAAACCCCCCATTTTGATTATGTCTCGGCGGAAGTCTCGAAAGGGATTGCAGCAACGGCGTTTCAAACGGGTGTTCCGGTGATTTTTGGGGTGTTGACGACGGACACGATGCAGCAAGCCTTAGAACGAGCCGGAATTAAGGCCAATCACGGTTGGAACTATGCGATGGATGCGATTGAGATGGCAAATTTAATGCGTCAAATCAAGCAAAGTGCCAATGATTCTCATACAACGGTAGATTCTACAGCGATTTTGTCTGTCAGTGCCAGTCCAGCTTTAACAGGGGAAACCTTAAAACAGTAGCCAGAAATCCCTTAAACCGTAGGGTTAAAAAATTTTGGAATAGGGGTTGACAAATCTAAAGATTTTTGGAATCATAGAAAAGGTGAACGGTTTGCGGGTGTAGCTCAGTGGTAGAGCGTCACCTTGCCAAGGTGAATGTCGCGCGTTCGAATCGCGTCACCCGCTTAAAATTATAGAGTTGGTGCTTTAGCACCCTTACAACTCCTCAGATTAACTTTATCGAGTTAACTGGGGAGTTTTTATATTTATTCAAAAAACCTGGTTTTTTGTGTTCAGGGGTGTCAATAAAGTCTACATAAATGCTTTCAATCAACTTGCTAAAATTAAGGAGTATCAACAACAATGAAAAGCTCTTATACTATTATTATTCAATGGTCAGAAGCAGATCAGTGTTATGTGGTTAGTCTTCCTGAATGGGGAGAACATTGTCACACCCATGGGGATACCCATGAAGAAGCATTAAAAAATGCACAAGAAGTTTTAGAACTCCTGATAGAGTCGGCGATGAACAATCATGAGCCTTTACCCAAACCTCAACTTTTCGGAAAAACATTAGAGACAGTGTGAAAATTTATTAAAAATTTTGGCAATTTTGAATCAGAATCAATAAGCAAATAAGAGTATTAAAATAGTCATGTCGTTTTTACTAAATTAATCGCGATCAGGGATAATGTCTTCTCCAAACTCAGAAATCATGTCTTGATACACGCCATAGTTTTCTCTATAGAGATCTTGCATTTCTTCTTCTTGCATACGCACCACTCTCTTGCGAATAAATTCTGAATCTGATGAAAGACGTTCATGCTTTTCTGTTAACTTTTCAAAGGCTTCTTTTAATGTTTCTCCCGTCGCTTTTATTGGTATGTCGAACTCTGCTTTTTCTATATATGTCTTTACAGTCCACTTAATATAAGAAGCATAAACAGCAACTGTAAATTCATATTGTTCAGATTCACAAAATAACTCGAATTCAATAGTGCTAGGATTAAAAATATTAATATACTTATGTTTAAAACTATCTATTTTGATATTTTTATCGTACTTATTACATTCATTTTTCATTTGCTCTATATTGACAGGAGTATCTGAATCAAATATGCAACGATTTGATTCAATATTCATTAAAAATAAATTTGCTCTTTGATTTTGATAATTGAAGTCAGCTTCTACAATATTTTCGCCAATACCTATTGTCGTATAGAAATCATTTATGTTGAATTTTGGGCTTCTGGAAAGAACCATCCATCCTTTTTCTCCCTCATGTTCGCAACAAATATATTGCTTGTAATACAATAGCTGGCTAGTTTCAAATTCATCAGCGTTTATTCTGTTCCATTTAATTTTTCTGCCACTATAATCTTCTAAATATTTTGCAGTTATCTCTTGTGGATTTAAAATTCTATATGGTGCAAAACAAGTATAATATGTGACTGTATTTGATGCTTTTTCTAAAAGACTATTTCTGTCGCAATTGTTAGATTCAATATATTGCTCTGTTAACTTTTTAAGACTCGGTATTTGCAGAAGATTTAATAAAATCAATCTTTGTCTTGTTTTGTCAATTTGAGAGTCAAAATAGTGATTAGGCAACCTGTCAGGATTTATAAAAAATGTTGATTTATTTCCCGTATTTAAATCAACCGATGGGTCGTATATAAAACAATATTTAATAAATCGATTCACAGGTATCTCACGTTGATTATTACGTTGACGATATCGTTCTGCACGAGACAAACCAGTTTCTTCTATATCGATATCGATATTAAAAATGGGTTCTTGAATTTTGTTTTCTTTATCAATCATGTTTCACACCATATTTAAGAACTTTGTGTAATTAATTTTGTTTACTTACTTACTAAATTAATCACGATCAGGGATAATGTCTTCTCCAAACTCTTCAATCAAATCATTGAAAAAAGCTTCGCCTTCTATAGCATCCATCATCAGATCTTCCTGTATTTCCTCATACTGTTTGAAAGAAACCATCATCTCTAATTGTTCATGGTTATTGATACATTCTTGATATCTTGATTCACATATATCAAGAGCTTCTTCCAATGTTTCTGCTTCACCTATAAATTCGAGATTAACGGGATAGTTCCTATCGTCAACTTCAAGAATTCTTACAATTTCCCATGTTATATCTCCTCCAAAAACATTAAGGGTAAATTTATGAGTCTTTGATTGACATGATAATTTAAAATGAGATGACTCAATATATGAAAATCCACATTCATCGTAGGTAAATGTAACAGTATTGGGGTTGACAAGAGGGTCAATTTTTTTGCAAACATCAAACATTCGCTGCTTTGTCAAAGGAACTTTTTTATCAATAAAATAATTAATAGTTCTTTGGGAATTAGTAAATGTTTTTATTCGTGATTTATGAAATTCTAAATCCGCTTCTGGTAAAGTGTTTCCATAACCCATCATATCTTCTGGTGATTCTGCATATTCAATATTCTTTGTAGGTGTTTTTAAAATAAGCCAACGTTGAAATGTTTCATTGTCAACTGAACCACGAAAATGAGCATAAGTTTTAAAGCAATGTACTTGTGATTTTCTTAGCTTTTCCCAAGATGTATTTAATTTAGGTTTTTTAGAGAATCGATCTTCAATAATTTTAAGTGAATACTCTTTGGGCTTTTCAAAATAAAAAGGAGCATTACAAATAAATAATACACAATCTTCTACCTCTTGAATTGCACAGCCGATATCACTAAATTCATTAAATAAATTTATGATTTTACTATCTCGATTATATAGCTCATCAGCAAACAACACAGCAGCATGATCCATTAATTTTCCTGATTGCGTTGAAATCGTTGGATCGAAAATAGAGCAATATGTAATAAAGTCATCTAAAATTTTAAACTCAGGCTCTTTAAAAGGAAGTTCCGGTTTTGGTGTTAGTTTTGGTGTCGGTATTGGTTTGTTAAAAGTAAATTTTCTTTCCGGTTTTGGTTTGCCAAAATTATAAAAATTTCCCATTTTATTTTCCTTTTGAATTTTTATTTATTGACAATTTATTTCCTATGTCATCAATTACCTCAACGATAAACAAAATCTTCATACGTTTCTTTTAGAGCCTTTTTGATGCTGCCCTTTAACTTTTTTAGTTGTTTTCCAATATTCAGTCTAAAGGATGATTGACAAAGATCACACCTTAATTTTACGAAACTTATAAGTAAGATTCTTTAGATAACCTGGATTGCTTGCTATAGCTTTCACCTGGAAACCCTGAATATAAACTAATTTTAACCTTACACCTTCACAGTTTAAGGAGTTAATTTATAATCAAAAATTCATTCAAGCTGTTACACTTCTTTACAACGTTTCCCCTAGAACAACTTCATACTGCCCTGTGCCAGTTGCGTAAGTCCTGAGATTGTAAAAGTGGCGATCGCTGGCTTGAACGAGGGAACGAGGGAACGAGGGAACGAGGGAACAAGGGAACTAAAGAAGGATACGGGTAAGGGTGGAGTTGAGTATAATAATTGAAAATAGCCAGTTTTGACTTAATTATTGTAAAAACATTATTAAATTAACGGATCGCTTGTGCCATCCCAAAAAGCTCAAAAGATTGATTTGAATGGGGATTATCCTTGCCCCTGTCGGCGAAGGGGGCGACTGGTTCCCATTGCCTTAACCGAAGCCTTCGGCTGCGATCGCTGCCAACAAATTTTTGTCGTCGATGAGAGCGGTTATTGTTTAGAACAACTCGCAACCCATTATCCTTATAAACAGGCTTGGCGTTGGACAGGTCATCAATGGAACAGAGCCAGTCCGGGGTTAAGGGCGCATTATTTACCGATGGCTTTGGGAATGCTATTAGTTCCGTTAGTGATCTGGTTGCCATTAGCCTTGTATTCACCGGGGCCAAATCTTGTGTTATGGGCGATGGTTGCTGTACTGTTAGCGATGTTACCCGCACTTATGGTTTGGCTCGCTTACAGGCGTGATTCTCGATGATAATTGATGATTTCTCTTCCCTTGCTCCTGACCATCCTTTGCGTCGTGCTTACGTTGCTAGTTTTCAACTAGCAAAAACGAAAGGAATGGATCGGAGTCGAGCCTTGCAACTGATGGCAAAGGCCTTGCGATCGCGACAGAATGATATCCTAGAAGCCAATACCCTCGACTTAGAAGCCAGTCGAGATTTAGGACTATCGGAATTAATTACAGACTGGCTGAAACTGACTCCTGAACGCTTAGAAACCACCGTTCAGATTTTAGAACGTCTGGGACAATTACCCGATCCCATTGGTCGGGTGATGAGTGCTTCCTATCAACTCGAACAAGGACAAACTTATTATCAACATATTCCGTTAGGGGTTGTTGCCTTAATTTATGAAGCCTTCCCAGAACTCGCGGCTATTGCAACAGGACTCTGTTTAAAAACAGCCAATAGTTTAGTGTTATTAGGGGGAACAGAAGCCACCCATTCTAATAATATGATTGTTCAGACGTTGCAAATGGCGTTAGAAGAATCAGGACTTCCTTTAGGTTGTTTAGAAATTTTGCCTTCTGAACAAAATGCCCCAATTCAAAGATTAGTGACTCAAGATCAATATCTCAATTTAGTCATTCCCTACGGACGCCCCCATTTTGTGCAGCAAGTTGTCAATCAATCTACAGTTCCCGTCCTACGTTCCGCCATGGGAAACTGTTATTTATATTGGTCATCAACGACGAGTGTAGATACAGCCCGATGGATGATATTAGATAGTCATGACAGTAAACCCGATCCGGTTAATGCCATTGAAAAAGTTTTGATTGATCCCAATCAAAAAAGCTCATCCTTAGTTCGATTATGGAATAACTTAAGGGAAGCCGGATTTCAATTGCGTGGGGATGAAGCCCTGGCTCAAGAATTTACCGAATTAACCGCTTCCGAAACAACGGAATGGTCAAAGCCCTATTTAACACGAACTGTTGCCTTTAAAGTGGTGGAAAACTTAGAAAAAGCGATCGCCTGGATGAATACCTATAGTAGCGGTCACGCTAATTGTTTAGCGACCGAATCTTACTCTGAAAGTCGAAAATTTGCCCAAGATGTCAATAGTGCTTTGACCTTTATTAATGCGTCTCCTCGATTTTCCCGTCACTTAAACCGGGGAGACGCAATCTTTCTGGGGATTTCTAACCAGAAAGGATATCGTCGTGGATTAATTGGTTTAGAAGCCCTAATGACCCTGAAACACGTTGTTCAAGGAAATCGGCAGTTTTAAATGCGTTGAGCTTCAGCATTGGCGGGGGGTAATTTCACTTTTTGGGCTAACCCTAACGCTTGTAACAGCGAAATTGTCATCCAGGTTAAATCAATTTCCCACCATTGCAAACCGTGACGGGCCGAATATTGGAAAGCATGGTGATTATTATGCCAACCCTCACCATAAGTGACAACCGCAACCCACCAACAGTTACGGGAAGAATCTCCCGACTCATAGGTTTGATACCCAAATTTATGAGTGGCGCTATTGACAAACCAGGTGCAGTGAAACATCACCACAACCCGAAAGAAAATGCCCCAAACGACAAAAGACCAACCTCCGATCAGATACAGTAATACGCCAAAGATGACCTGAATAACCAAAAAGTATTTTTGGAAAAACAGATAGACTGGATCGTCTCCAATGTCTTTGGTATAACGGGGAATTTGTTCATCTGCTGGAGTATGGAACAACATCCAGCCGAGGTGACTCCACCAAAACCCTTTGGTAGAATCATGGGGATCTTGCTCTTGATCAGAATATTGATGATGGAGACGGTGTAACCCGATCCAATCAATGGGCCCGCCTTGGCAAGCCAGAGTTCCGCAAAAGATTAAAAAATATTCTAACCATTTGGGAGCTTCAAAACTGCGATGGCTCACTAGGCGGTGAAAGCCTAGCGTAATTCCTAAGCCTCCAGTTACCCAATGTAAAAATAGAGCTAGACCTACGGCAGCCCAGCTAAAGTTACTCGGCAAAAATGCCAGCAGTGCGGCAGCATGGAGAAACACCATAAAAGCAATGGTGATCCAATCGGGCTTATATTGAGGTGAAGTTGCAATCGTCATGAAACGAAAATTCGAGCTTTTTTAAACGAAAGAGTCCTATTGGCATCTATAATATGCACCGCCCACAAACAAAGTGAGTTCGGTGATCATATCTAGCATGGAACAGCTAAAAGAAGCAGAACAGGAACTATTTCCGATTTTTTCTGGTATTGACACGCAGGTCAAGCATAATCTTCAACGAGTTTTAGATGCCTTTCGTCGTTACCGAGTGGGAACCCATCACTTTTCAGGCGTTACAGGTTATGGTCACGATGATTTAGGACGTCAAACCTTAGATCAAGTCTTTGCGGAGATTATGGGTGCAGAAGCGGCTGCGGTACGAGTGCAGTTTGTTTCTGGAACCCACGCCATTACCTGTGCCTTATTTGGCTGTTTACGTCCAGGGGACGAAATGCTGGCGGTAGCTGGCACTCCCTACGATACCCTGGAAGAGGTCATCGGTTTGCGCGGTCAAGGTCAAGGTTCATTATTAGAGTTTGGCATATCTTACCGTCAATTGGATCTAACTTCTGAGGGAAAAATTGACTGGGATGGCTTAAACACTGCAATAACCGCCAAAACTCGGCTCGTTTTAATTCAACGTTCCTGTGGCTACTCCTGGCGTTCTAGTTTGTCTATTAGCGATATTGAGAAAATTGTTCAGAGTGTTAAACAACAAAATCCGAATACGATTTGTTTTGTTGATAATTGCTATGGAGAATTTATTGAAACTCGTGAACCGCCTGTGGTTGGTGTTGATTTAATCGCAGGTTCTTTAATTAAAAATCCAGGAGGAACTATTGTACAAGCGGGGGGTTATGTTGCTGGCAGAGAAGATTTAGTTGAAGCCGCAACCTGTCGATTAACTGCACCGGGTATTGGTAGCAGTGGGGGAGCTACTTTTGATCAAAATCGAATTCTATTTCAAGGGTTATTTTTAGCACCTCAAATGGTGGGAGAAGCGATTAAAGGAACCCATTTAACCTCATATATTTTTCATCAATTAGGTTATCGAGTTAATCCTTTACCGTTTGAACCGAGACGGGATGTGATTCAAGCCATTGAGTTAGGTTCTCCTGATAAATTAATTGCTTTTTGTCGGGCTATTCAACAGTATTCTCCTATTGGTTCTTACCTTGAACCTGTTCCCGCAGAAATGCCGGGATATGAAAGTCATTTAGTCATGGCGGGAGGAACTTTTATTGATGGGAGTACCTCGGAATTTTCCGCCGATGGGCCGTTAAGAGAACCTTATATTGTGTTCTGTCAAGGAGGAACTCATTGGACACATATTGCTTTAGCGTTAGAAGCAGCAATTGAAGCGATCGCACAAGTTTAAATCCAGAAATGGGGACTCAGAAACCGGGTTTTTCCCTTAATCTTTCGGTTACTTAACAAGCTATCTACAAAAACCCGGTTTCTTGTGCTAGGTAAGGAACTCAGAAACCGGGTTTTTCCCTTAATCTTTCGGTTACTTAACAAGCTATCTACAAAAACCCGGTTTCTTGTGCTAGGTAAGGGACTCAGAAACCGGGTTTTTTCTCCAATCTTTCGGTTTCTAACCAAACTATTTACAAAAACCCGGTTTCTTGTGCTAGGTGGGGACTCAGAAACCGGGTTTTTTCTCCAATCTTTCGGTTTCTAACCAAACTATTTACAAAAACCCGGTTTCTTGTGCTAGGTGGGGACTCAGAAACCGGGTTTTTCCCTTAATCTTTCGGTTTCTAACCAAGCTATCTACAAAAACCCGGTTTCTTGTGCTAGGTAAGGGACTCAGAAACCGGGTTTTTTCTCCAATCTTTCGGTTTCTAACCAAACTATTTACAAAAACCCGGTTTCTTGTGCTAGGTAAGGGACTGTGATGAGATCGCTACATAAACTTAAATTATTAGTAATTCCGATAACATTACCAAAAACCAACACTTGAAGAAACAGAAAATTTAGCCGAACAATTACGAGCATTAGGAATTACACCCGAAGACTAATTATGTTTCGTTTTCTGGTATAGCACTACCGATTAAGGTGTTTGATAAGACTAAACCTTGTAATTGATTCACCATATTTGATTAAATATTAGTTTTCTGATTCAATTTTTTCTGTATTTCCTCCTTTAACCCATCCAGTGCGATCGCTATCCTGAGAAACCCGAACTTTTTGCCATCCTTTATCCTCACTTTCTCCTAACACCACCACTTTTTCGTTATAAGCAATTCCCCCAATGCGGTTCGCGTCTGTACTCGGACTATCGCGTAAAATTAAACCAATGGGCTGTGTCACAATTGCTCGATAAGCACCAGGTTCCAGCTTTTCTTCTGCTGGGGTAGGGGTAGGGGTTGGAGTTGGAGTGGCTTGAGGTTTAGGAGTTGGGGCTTTTGCAGTTGTTTTTGCGGTAGGGTTATCATTGGGAAAGGTGGGACGTTCTGGCAATTCGGCTAAACGCGCTGCAAAATATAAAGCTGTTGCTACCGTTGCACCCGCTAAAATTAAAATAGCCAGAAAAAAGCCAACGATAAATTTAAAAACACCATAAAGATTCATAGTTTTCGGAGCAGGTCTATACATGAATTTTTAACAGGATTAAAAAAAACCATGATAACATCAATTGGACAAGGGTAGAAACCGGGTTTCTCTGGAAAAAATAGGTTATAAACCCGGTTTCTTAATCTCATCAACTGGACAAACGACGATTTAAACTACTCTGCCGAGAGGCTAAACGCGCTTTTCCCGCCGCCGCCCAATCTTGCAAAAATTGAATTTGTTCTTTCGCAGTTCGGGCTAAGGGAACAATTTGACTCGCGGCTTCTAAGATATCATCCGTTGTGAAATCGCGGTTTTGACTAAAGCCAATGTGCATGGCTTCAATTAAAGTTTGTTCAATTTCGGCCCCCGAAAAATCAGGGGTTTCATAAGCTAACCGTTCAATATCATAATTTTTAATACCCTGGGGTCGAAGTTTAGATAAATGCACTTCAAAAATTGCTTTTCGTTCCTCTTGATAAGGTAATCCTACAAAGAAAATTTCATCAAATCGCCCTTTTCTTAACAGTTCCGCAGGTAAAGATTGAATATTATTAGCCGTTGCGACAACAAAAACGGGTGAGGTTTTTTCTGCTAACCAAGTAATAAATGTACCAAATACTCGATTTGTTGTTCCTGAATCTCCCTTTCCATCTACTCCTGAAAAAGCTTTATCAATTTCATCAATCCACAGCACACAAGGTGCCAATGCTTCTGCTAATTGAATCATTTGTCGGGTACGAGATTCTGATTCTCCCACTAACCCCGCAAATAAACGCCCTACATCTAATCTTAATAAAGGTAAATGCCAATGATGGGCGATGGCTTTTGCCGTTAAAGACTTTCCAGTTCCTTGAATTCCGACTAATAATAACCCTCTGGGATAAGGTAAACCATAGTGTCTTGCCCGTTCAGAAAATGCTCCTCCCCGCCTTAATAACCAATCTTTTAAATTATCTAAACCCCCAATATCGGAAATATTTTCTTGGGCTGCATAGAAATCTAAAATTTGAGTTTGGCGAATGGTTTGGCGTTTTTCTTCTAAGATTAATTCCAGATCATCGGCTTGTAATTCGCCATGAGTGGCGATCGCTTTGGCTAAAATTCGCCGAATTCTTTCTAAAGACAATCCTTGAAAAGAACGTACCATTTCATCGAGTAACCGAGGCTCTATCGGATGTCCTGTTGCCATTAATAATCGTTCAACTTCTGTTTTGATCTCAGCTTGAGTTGGTAAGGGAAATTCTAAAACCGTTAAAACTTCACTGAGATCAGAGGGAATTGAAACTTGAGGAGAAATAATGATTAAATTTTTCGGTTGAGATTTAAAACTTCGCGCTAAATTTCTTAATTTCCGAGAAACCGAAATATCCTCTAAAAATCGATGAAAGTCTCTTAAAACAAAAATTGCTGGCATCGCTTCCGGCAATTTTTCTATAAATTCTAACGCTTGTAAAGGATTACGCTTTCCTGCCCCTAAATCATTAGGATTTCCCTCTTGATATCCATCAACAAAATCCCAAACATAAACCGCACGATTTCCTTGTTCTTTGGCGGCTTGTTTAATGGCGGTTTCGACTCGTTCTTCTTCTAAAGTCGGGATATAAATAATCGCGTAGCGCGATCGCAATAGTAGCTTCAATTCTTCATTGAATTTGCTCATAGAAAGAACAGGAGTGTAGAATCCGTGGAACAGGCATCTTGCCTGTTAACAGGCTGCTATTAACAGGTTTTAACAGATTAACAGATTAATAGGTTAATAGGTTAATAGGTTTTAAGATTAACAGGTTTTAATAGATTAACAGGCAAGATGCCTGTTCCACGGACAGAGCCATCAATTGGGTAGATTTTGCTTCAAAGCTTGTAACGCAGCCCAACGCCCGTCAACAAGGCTCTGGGGTTCAATTGCAGCCGGTTTTGGAGGTTCACAGGGGCCATCACAAAGTTGTCTTAGAGGTAGAGCCAAGCATAATTGCTGATACAGCCAATCCCCAGCTAAAAAATCACCTTGGGGGTGTAAACTTTCCACAGGTTCATCCAGCAAAATTTCCACTTCACCCGTTGTAGTATCCAGTTGATCAGCCGAAGCCATCAACCAAATCAATTCAGACGTATCGACTTTTAACCGATGATTATATTGTTTTAAACATCGGTCACAGGTGAGAGTAACAATGGTTTCAGCTTGTACCACAACTTCAAGATAAGTGGTTTTGTGACTGACGCGCATCCGACCCCGAACCGGAGTTAAGGTTTCTAGGTCTGGAAAAAACTCTTGAAACTCAAATTCTAAAGATCGGTTTTGTGTTCTCAGTAAATGAGGGATATAGATAGAGTCCATAATTACTTTCAAACCCTCCAACAATAAACAAGGCTAAACAAGAAGTCCTCGTCTAACCTTTGATTTTAATCACCAAACGACGGTCGGGATCTTGTCCCCGACTATAGGTTTCTAAATCATCGCTTTCTTCAAGAAAGTGATGAATCAGACGTCGTTCAACCGAGGAAAGGGACTTAATTTCCACTTCCCCACCCGTTTGACGGACACGATTCGCGGCATGATCAGCTAAAGCCCGTAGTTCTAAATGACGTCGAATTCGATATCCGTTCAGTTCTACGGTGTAAGAGGTGCGTTCTTCGTCCTCTTTGCCTAGGTTGTGAATGGCGTTAAGTAAATATTGAATCGCATCTAAAACTTCCCCATCCTGGCCTACCAAAATAGCCACTTGTTCAGGGGTAAGATTGACTTCATCTATCGTTAACCAACAGGAGTCTGCCTCTAAACTCGGTTTGACGGTGGAAGGAACGCCCCCTAATTTGAGCAATTCCTCCAACCACTCTTGACCCTGTTGTATATCGCTGTTGTTCATTGCTAGGATTGCGCCTTTTTCTTAGAACGTTTCGGCTCAAAGGGTAATGCTTCTCGTTCCCCTTCTGCTGTGGCTAATTTAGCAGTCGTTTTATTGGATTCTTCCACAATTTTTTGCAGGTTTTCAGGCAGGGGTTCCCGTGACAAAATAAAGGCTTGAATGGTTTGGAAGATATTAGCAACCAGCATATACAGCAACACACCTGCGGGGAGGGGGAAGAAGAAGAACATCCCACTAAAAATTACCGGAGTAATTTTATTGACTGTATCTTGCTGAGGATTCCCACTGGAACCTTGTCCTTGTCCAGAGAGGACTTGGTTGAGGTATAAAGATATCCCAAAGGCTAGAATCATGCCTACAATATCCCAGTGAATTGTACCATCGGGATCAACGGCTCCCACGCGACCCAAGGCATCAATAAACAAGAATCCTTTATCCGATGCTAACCCTCTCAAGCCCACTTGAATACTGGCTTCTCCAGGAGCCAAGGCAATGATTTGGCCGTTGTCATTGACTTGAATTTTGTCTTCTCCTTTGAGAACTTTCCAGGTGGGGGTTAAATGCACATCTGGATATTGTGCCAATTCCGTTTGTAAAGGTTTACCCTCAACGGTTTGGAGTTCAATGGGGATTTGATCTCCAACGCCTAAACGGTTTCCACTGGGAATCATTGCCACAACGGAGGCATGAATTCCATCGGCAAAATAATAGTTTTGCGGTTTAGTGGCGTAGGCTTGGGGTTGAATTTGTTCAATTTGTTCACGGGGAAAAATTTGAACATCAACCGTATAGTTAACGTCTGAAAAGGGTGAACCCCGTAATGTGGCAAACAACGCGAAGAGAATGGGCATTTGAATCAGAAGGGGGAAACATCCGGCTAAGGGATTTCCCAATTCTTTATAGACTCTACTCATTTCTTCCCGTTGTTTTACCGGGTCATCTTTATACTGTTGTTGAATTTTGTCAACCCGTTCTTTCATTAACGGTTGGGTTACTTTCATTCGCCGCATATTGCGAATTGAACCCGCATTCAAGGGATAAAGCGCGAAGCGCACCACTAAGGTTAACGCCACAATCGCTAAACCATAACTCGGCACGATCCCGTAGAAAAAATCTAGGATCGGCAACATCACATTGTTGGAAAGAAACCCGATACCAAAGTCCATTCTTTTGAGTTTATTGAACTGCTTGGATTGAATATAGATTAATTTTAAGAACCATTCGCCAACACTTGACCGATAGCCCGGTGACTACCCAGTTGATGAGTCAGGGTTGAGGCTCAACAGGAAGGAACTCAATCCTGTTAAGGGCGATGTTGTCCAATATCAAGATCATCGGCTCATCGCAGCACTAGCTTTTTGAGCTTGGGGCGAGAGTTTTTCTAGGATAAAGTCATGGACTTCTCGAAAACGAGGAACAGCCCGGAGTTCCAGACGAGAACCATTTTTTAGGGTCAATACCATATCCCCCCAAGCCCCAAATCCTCTAGGAACTTTCGCGATTTTGGCGATTTCTGAATAGACGATATCAGTACGGTCTTGACCCATCCATCCACCCATGACCGATATCCGGCGATTGGTGATGCGATAGCGCAGCCATAACGCCCGGACAATTGCCCCAATGGTAAGAGGGATGCCAATAATCGTCAGCCCTATTAATAGATTGATAATGAGGTCGCCGATAGCGGGGCCTCCTTCATAAAAACTTTCCTCCCGTATACCCATTTAAAACCTCTGCTTCTACCAACAACTGTTTTAATTCTTGCAGAATTTCTGCATAATTGCACTGATCGGCTGTTGGTTTGACGACAATCACCACATCCCAACCGGGGGATACCTGGGGTAAAAACTGATGCCAAGCTGCCCGAATTTGGCGTTTGATCCGATTTCGGACAACCGCCCGTTTACTGACTTTTTGGCTAATGGAAATTCCCATCCGAGTCGGGTGAACAGAGGCGGAGTTTGTTAAATTCTTTTCTGTTCTATAAGGTTGACCTCGTAACGCCCTCAAGGTCAAATGAGGGGTTTTTCGATGCAGTCCTTTGCTGTAGACGGCTTTGAAGTCTTTGGGATGTCGGAGTCGATTGATTTTGGGTAACATGAATCAGGTACTGCCACCCACAAATTCACCCATTTCCCTCAGCTTGACCATCGGGATCGCCATGAGTTCGTGGGAATAGCAATAGGGTGTCTTTAATTCAGAGCCAGGAATTAAAACGTTAAACGTGCCCGCCCTTTTTTGCGACGAGCTTTGATCACGGCTTGGCCGTTTTTTGTCCGCATCCTTACCCTGAAGCCAGAAACTCTTTTCTTTTTGCGGTTTGTTCCTTGCAGGGTTTGTTGAGCCATTGCTTACCTCCGGTGCCTTTTCGTTAATTTTTAATCAAAAGTCACAATTTTTCAGTATATCACAATTGTTGGACTTTCTCTCCCGGCTTCACAGTAATCTGTTAATCGGGACTGATCCCTCTTAACAATGGGCACTCTGGCAACGAAGATTAATCATCAATACTCAAAATCCAAGTTCCGACATAACGCAACATGGGAACATCTCCAGGGGTACGAATATTGGCGTTAAAGTTGAAAACCCCCCCAAAGGTGGGATTTTTGACGTTAGACATCACGATTTCAACTTTCGTACCCGCCGGAATCGGTTCTTGAGGATAAATTTGGATAATATGGTTTTCTTTATCCCAAATCACTTCTTCTAAGGGAATTGGTTTATTTTGAACCCGAATTTGTACCCGGTCGGGATCTATCGTCCCTTTGTAATAGTCGGGATAGGTGATGGAAACTTCTGCGATCGCTAAGTTCAACTTATCGGCTGGAAGTCTGAGTTTATAGCGATCCCACTCCCCTGAACGTCCGCTTTCAAGGAAATAATTTAAAATATTGGTTTTATCGGGGCCACTGAGTAAGGTAATACCCGGTAAACCTTGGGCTTGAGTCATTTCAGCTAAACCCGTCACCGCCAAACCCGTAATCAAGATTGCAGAAAATAGTTGTCGCATACACACTCCCGTAACACAGCGAAATTTTGTTGAAGTTTTCTGAACTAGTTGACACTCCCCGCTCTTTCATAGACGGGGATTCTTGGTTCTATAACTCACCATTAGAATGCAGGTTGACACCAACAGCCCAAGAGGGTAAATCTCCCCAAGCGTAAGTTCCGGTGTGCCCCACCGTAGCGAGTCCGCGTTTTAAAATATTTTCAGCCGCATTAACATCGCGGTCTGCTACATATCCACAACGGGGACAAATATGAGTTCTTTCTGATAGAGTTTTCTTCACGATTTGACCACAGTTTGAACATTCTTGGCTCGTCCAATGAGGAGGTACTGCTATTGTTACCTTACCGTACTTGTGTCCAAAATATTCTAGCCAACTGCGAAAAGTAAACCAACCTGCATCAGATATTGATTTCGCTAGTTTTCGATTTCTAACCAACCCTTTAACATTTAAGTCTTCATAGGCGACCAAATCGTGAGATTGGATAACGGAATATGCTAATCTTTTGCAATATTCTTTTCGCTGCCGACTTACGCTTAAATGTTTCCGAGCATATCTATTTCTAGCTTTGTGATAGTTGTTAGATTGCTTTTGTTTGGCTTTTTTCCGTTCGGGGCTATATTTCTTAGACTGCTTGCGGTTAGCTCGATTTAACTGTTTTTCAGCCTTTCTATAGAAATTAGGAGCGGGTTCAACATTGCCTTTATTATCAGCAATGAAATACTTTATCCCTAAGTCTAATCCGACAATTTGATGAGTGGGTTGAGTTTCTCTTCTGACATCAACATCAATGGCAAATTGAGCATAATAACCATCAGCACGTCGGACTAATCTGACGCGCTTAATCTGTTTGATATCGTAATAGTTAAGGTTGTATGTTCCTTTGAGTTTTAATTTACCAATCCTTTTTTGATCGGTAAAAGTAATCGCTTTTCGGGTCTTATAAAGCTTCCACCCGCTAGTTTTGTATTCGACGGAGCGACAATTTTTTTTAAACTTAGGAAATCCTTTTTTACCCAAAATATTCTTCTTACAGTTATCATAGAACCGAGAAACAGCAGACCAAGCCCGCTCGGATGCCGATTGTCTAGCCATGGAGTTCAACTCATGGGCAAAAGGAAATTCAGCAGCTAAGACAGCACAATACTTATTGAGGTCGTATTTTCCCACTCCTTGATTATCCATCCAGTAGCGCAAGCACTTATTTCGGATGAACTGCGATGTCCGAATGGCGTCATCTATGGCTCGATACTGATATTCCTTCCCTTTGACTTTGAACTCGTAGATGATCATTGCTCGACCTAACAACTTGATTTTTATAAAATAGCATAAGAAGTATAGAAACAGGTGTAGGTGGTTAAAACCTTTCGCGATCCCGCCTTTTTGATATAAAGACAAGTTAAAGATAAGAATCCAAATTAGGAATTTAGCTTTACGATGCAAAATTAGAACTCTATGCTGACACAACTCGGGCTTGACAGGGAAGATGGCAAGGGGAGGCAGGGGAAGCGGGGGAAGCAGGGACAGCAGGGCTACGCCTAGCTTCGTTCGCTGACCTTTCAAAGTCAACAGTCAACAGTCAAGCTAATCGTTAACAGTGAACACAATTATGAGGAGATTTTATGAAAATTGGTATTGCTAAAGAAAGTCAGGTCGATGAACGGCGAGTCGCCCTCATCCCTGATGTTGTTGCTCGTTTGGTGAAACAAGGCGTGGAAGTGTGGGTGGAGGCTGGGGCTGGGGAACGGGCTTGTTTTTCCGATAGCACCTATGAACAGGTGGGGGCAAAAATCGCTGATCAAGGTACCGTTTGGCGTGAGGCAGATGTGCTGTTGAAAGTGGGAGTCTTGCAAGACTTTGAAGTGTCTCAACTGCGCTCTGGGGGGGTGTTAATTAGCTTTTTAAACCCCCTGGGAAATCCTGAGTTAATTCAAAAACTCGCGGCTCAGAACGTTACCGCCTTCAGTATGGAATTAATTCCCCGTACCAGTCGCGCCCAAAGCATGGATGCCTTATCCTCCCAAGCAAACCTGGCTGGATATAAAGCGGTCTTAATTGCAGCAACGGCGTTACCGAAATATTTCCCTATGTTAACAACGGCGGCCGGAACCATTCGTCCGGCTAAGGTGTTAATTTTGGGAGCGGGGGTTGCTGGTTTACAAGCGATCGCTACCGCCCGACGGTTGGGTGCTATTGTCGAAGGGTTTGATATTCGTCCCGAAGTTAAAGAACAAGTCCAAAGTTTAGGGGCAAAATTCGTGGATGTGTCCCTGGATGAAGATACCGTTGCTGAAGGAGGTTATGCCAAGGAAATCTCCGAAAAAGCCAAAGAACGCACCCGCGAAGTCCTGACACAGCACGTCGCCGCCTCTGATGTGGTGGTGACAACGGCTCAAGTTCCCGGTCGAAAAGCACCTGTATTAGTGACAGAAGACATGGTAGCCCACATGAAACCCGGTTCGGTAATTGTTGATTTGGCAGCCGAACAAGGGGGAAATTGTGAATGCAGCGAACCGGGAAAAGATGTGGTTAAGCATGGGGTAACGATTATTGGGCCGATTAATTTACCGTCTTCGATGCCGATTCATGCTAGTGAAGTTTATGCCAAAAATCTCTCGGCTTTATTAACATTAATGATTAATAAAGAGAAGCAACTCGACCTCAATTTTGCCGATGATATTCTCGATGAAGCTTGTGTCACTCATAACGGTGAAATTCGTTCTGAAAGAGTGAAACAAGCCTTAAGCCTCAATCATCAACAGTCTCCTGTAAACAGTTAACTGTCAATTGTTCTGAAATTATGACTACTGAAACCTTAATTTCCGCATTGTTTGTGTTTGTTTTAGCAACCTTTGCGGGGTTTGAAGTGATTACTAAAGTTCCGCCTACCTTGCATACTCCCTTAATGTCTGGGGCTAATGCGATTTCAGGAATTTCCGTTTTAGGTGCGTTAATTATTGCGGGCGATCGCGATTGGAATGTTACCGTTATTCTGGGATTTATTGGCATTGTTCTCGCCATGATTAACGTTGTCGGTGGCTTTTTAGTTACAGATCGAATGCTGGAAATGTTTAAGAAAAAGGAGGCTAAAGCCTAATGGATATTCGCTTAACGGGAATACAACTCAGTTATTTAGTGGCTGTTACCTTGTTTTTCTTTGGATTAAAAAAATTAGGATCTCCAGCAACAGCCAGAAACGGCAATTTATGGGCAGCTATTGGGATGTTAATTGCTGTTGTTGCCACAATGTTAGATCGGCAGATTTTGAACTATGAAATGATCGCCCTCGCCTTAATTATTGGTTCAGTGATTGGGGCGGTAATTGCGTATAAAGTTCAAATGACAGAAATGCCTCAAATGGTGGGGTTACTGAATGGTTTAGGGGGTGCGGCTTCTTCAATGGTAGCGGTGGGAGAATTTTGGCGGTATTTAGCTTTAGCAGAATCTCCCCCTTTAGGCACAACCATTACGGCTATTTTAGGGGTATTAATTGGGGGTGTAACCTTTACAGGTTCGATGATTGCCTTTGCCAAATTACAGGGAATTATGAGTGGTTCTCCCATCTTATTTCCCCTACAACAACAGTTTAATATTCTGTTGTTTGTTGCCTTTGGTTTGGGTAGTGTTTATATTTGCCTAACCCCATTTAATGTGGCGGTCTTTTTAGGGTTAGTCTTCATTTCTCTAATATTAGGCGTGTTATTTGTCATCCCCATTGGTGGCGGTGATATGCCCGTTGTGATTTCTCTGTTAAACTCCTTTTCGGGATTGGCCGCATCCGCCGCCGGGTTTGTGGTGATGAACAACCTGTTAATCATTGCTGGGGCGTTAGTTGGAGCATCAGGGATTATCTTAACGGTGATTATGTGTAAGGCGATGAACCGTTCTTTAACGAACGTGCTATTTGCTGGGTTTGGCACAGGAGAAGGAGGTTCTGGGGCTGCCAGTGGAGGCACTGCAACAGATCAAACGGTTCGCAGTATTGACCCCGAAGAAGGGGCGATGATGTTAGGATATGCCCGGTCTGTGGTGATTGTCCCCGGTTATGGGATGGCTGTTGCCCAAGCGCAGCATAGTGTTAAGGAGTTGGTGGATCAATTAGAAAATAATGGGGTGGATGTTAAATATGCCATTCATCCTGTGGCGGGACGGATGCCGGGACACATGAACGTGCTGTTAGCAGAGGCAAATGTTCCCTACCCTCAGTTATATGACATGGATGACATTAATCCACAGTTCGATCAAACGGATGTGGCGTTAGTTATCGGAGCCAATGATGTAGTGAACCCGGCGGCACGGGAAGATAAAAATAGTCCTATTTATGGGATGCCGATTTTGGATGTCGATAAAGCTAAACATACCATCGTGATTAAACGCAGTATGAATACTGGGTTTGCTGGGGTAGAAAATGACCTGTTTTATAAAGATAAAACCATGATGTTGTTTGGTAGTGCGAAGGATGTTGTGGCGAAGTTGGTTTCGGAAGTCAAACAACTGTAAAAGTATCCTTTGTGACCCTCTCCGCAAGTTCGGGGAGGGTTTTTGATTATAATGAAGTTAGGAGCAAAGCGATCGCTTAAATCAACAATAGAGTAAGGTTAAGGAGTGTCAACTATTTCTTCCCCATCTTATTATCCTGAAAAGATGTTCCAATCCCCTGTAAAAGACCTTTCCCAATTAAACCTAATCCTCGACCAACGACATTGGTTAATATATAAATAATTCCACTACCCACAAAAGAAACAGCCGAACGCAGACGAGGAGCAACAGCATCCCGTGTTTCTAATATTAATGTAACGGCTAAGGGAATTCCTGATAATTTTTCTAATTCCTCCCGTCGTGGGGAATAAATCACTTGTTTTTGAATGCCTCTTTCTCCTAAAATAAAGAGTAAATAGGAACTTTCAAAAATTGCCTTGGGTTCTGCTACATATTGAGAAAGACGATATCGCCAGGATAAGTTATTTCTAAATTTTTCAATTTCACGGGTTGATAATAACCGTCGATCATAAAATTTAAGTTTAATTTCTTCATAATCGGAAAAATAATTGAGTAAAGGTTGTATGACCCCATTGGCGACTTGAATTAATAAATTTTGTAATAACGCTTCTGAACGTTGCATTGCGTCTAAACTTCCAGCCGGACAGGATAAATTATCAATGGTTAAGGGGGTTTGGAATAATAAATGCTCAAATAAGTCACTGATTAAAGGAATTTTACTTAAAATATCCCGTTGAATCAGATTAGCATCTTTTAATAAAATCGGAACGATTTCCAGATCTTGGTTGTTGGTGTTTAGAGTATAATATTTGCCCAAAAAATCTAAAATAGCAGCTTCCCAGAAATCTTGAACTAAATCAGGAACTTTCTCTGGGAGTTGTTCGGGTTGAATATCTGATAATATTAATTCATCTAATAAGCTTTCTAATTGTTTTAATAAGATATATAATAATTCTCGTTTTTTAGATAATCTTAAAATATCAATTTCTAAGGGAATTCCTGTGACATTAATTAATCCTGACTGTAACTTCATGACAGTTTTATCAAACAAAATTGATTTTAAATCACTGACTACAATCGCTGAATTACGAGAGTTAATTGAGTTAGAATTAAGAACTAAGGATTCTTCTGAATTAAAGTTGTTAGGTTCGGGGTTAGAACGATTGAAAACGGGGAAATTATCAGGAGAAATAGAAGCAGAATTTTCTGGCGTGGGAGAAGGAGAATCCGGTAAAAGCTGACTAACTAGCCAACGTGCAACGAACAGTTCTCGTCGTTTTCCCGTCAGAATTAATTGGTTAATAATCGCAATTCTATCCTGTTGGTTTAATCCTTCTATATTCTGCTCAATTTCTTGGTTAACTTCGGCGATCGCTTGTTCAATTTGTCGCAGTCCCGGTTGAACTAAAAACCCTCGAATTTGCTTAAAAAAAGATCCCGTTTTTCGAGTTACAATTTCAGCAACAGGTTCTCGATTTAAGGCTGCTAAAGATTCCAACCAATAGCGTTCTCCCGTTGCGACTCGACGAATAATTGGAACCAATTCTATAACCGGAATTCCCTTGGGACAATAACCCTCTACCCCAATTTCTTGCGCTGTTACTAATAAATTTCGGTGTTGAATTGCCGTTAATAATAGAATCGGGATTTGAGGATATTGTTTTTTTAATGTTTGGCAAAAATCAAGAATTAAATCTGGTTTTAATCCTAATTCTAAAATAATTAAATCAACAGGTTTCTGGTTCGTGCTGTTAATCGTTATCTGACTTTGACTGACTAATACCTGTAATGCAGCATCCCGACTTTCAACATCTGTGATGACTTCTAAATCTGAAAAAGGTTCTAATGCTGTTCGTAACCCGATCCGAAAAATAGGGTCATCATCGAGGATCAAAAGTTGTAAAGAAGATGGAGTCATAAACGCATTCAAGTGTCAGGTGTCGGCTGAGGAATAATTAAATCTACTAACGTATTAATAATACGATCTCGTTCCATCGGAACAATCTCTTTACCTTGCAAAATTTCTTGTAATAACACATAATGGGCTAAGGTTCCAATAATCACTCGTGCCATTGCTTCAGGATCACCAATTGTAATATAGCGCTGATTGGTTAAATATTCGGTTAACACTTGAATTCCCGGTTTTCCTAAATTATGGACAAAGGTTTTAGCTAATTCTGGAAATCGCCCAGATTCTCCAATCACTAAGCGAATAAACGCTAAATATTCCTGATCTTGCATGGAATGATCTAAAATAGTATTGGCAAGTTGTCTCAACACAATTTTAGGTTCAGCTTGCATCAATTCCGCTTTTTGAGACTCAACAAAAATGTAATATTTTTTCTGGGCTAATCGTTTGATTAAG
This sequence comes from Planktothrix mougeotii LEGE 06226, assembly GCF_015207485.1. Lineage (NCBI taxonomy): Bacteria > Bacillati > Cyanobacteriota > Cyanophyceae > Oscillatoriales > Microcoleaceae > Planktothrix > Planktothrix mougeotii. The sequence continues at coordinate 47,872 of NZ_JADEWU010000009.1, read as the reverse complement.
GCAATAAATAACCCTTCTTTATCCCCAAAATGGTTATAAACCGTTGCTTTCGACACTCCCGCCGATGACGCAACCCGATCCATGCTGGTTCCAGCATAGCCATGCACTAAAAATTCTTGCAGTGCCCCTTCAAAAATCTGTTCTGCTTTTTCGCCAATACTATCCATCTGAGAGAGTTCGGTTTGTTCCACGGGGTTCATTAATTCTCTTCTTAAATGCTATTGCCTTCATTGTACAGAATCATTTCTCGCCATCCGTTATTCCTGATCCTGGATCAAGCTTGACAAAGGCGTTTTCACTTCTGAGAAGCCTGGGTTTTCAATCCCCGATAAGTTTTTTTACTTAAATTCATACTTATTCACCTTCACAGAAGAGAAGTTGTGCTATACTAAACTAAACAGTTTAGTATGAGTGGAAGCGGGAGGCACAATTATGGTGCGCGAAGCGACAGTTGGTAAACTTTCAGCCCCGAAAATCCCCCAAGCCGGGATTTTGATTGCTGCAACGACCCTAGCGATCAGTGGTTTAACGGCCTATACCTTCTGGCGATATCGCCCCACTCCCGCCGAACCTGTAGCGACACCTGAAACCCTGGCCCCAGAAATCAAAACGGTGACGGCGTTGGGTTGGTTAGAGCCCCAAGGGGAGATTATTAAACTGTCCGCCCCCCAGTCCAACCAAGGGAGTCGGGTAGATCAACTGTTGGTGAAAGAGGGAGACTGGGTAGAGGCGGGAAAAGCGATCGCGGTTTTGGATAGTCGAGATCGACTCCAAGCCGCCCTAGAACAAACTAAGACCGAAGTGGAAGTCGCCCAAGCCCGTTTAGAGCAAGTTCAAGCTGGGGCGAAACAAGGAGATATTGAAGCGCAAAAAGCCCGATTTCAGGGCAACCAAGCGGAGTTAGAGGGGCAAATTATTACTCAAAAAGCCACCATTGCCACCTTAGAAGCCCAACTGCGGGGAGAACGCAGTGCCCAAGAAGCCACCCTCGACCGTATTCAAGCGGAACTCAACAACGCTGAAACCAACTGTCAACGTTACGAAACCTTATATGCTGATGGGGCTGTGTCTGCCCAAGATCGAGATAGTCAATGTTTAGAAGCTGAAACCAGCCTCAAACGGCTACAGGAAGCCCAAGCCAACCTCAACGAAACCGTTACCAGCCGTCAAGAACAAATTCGAGAGGCCCAAGCCAACCTTAGCCGCACCATCGCCACTGTAGACCGACAAATTGCTGAAGCGGAGGCGACGTTAACGGCCGTTGCAGAAGTTCGTCCGGTGGATGTCCAGTTAGCCAAAAGTGAGTTAACCAAGGCCCAAGCGGCTGTTAAACAAGCTGAAGCGAACTTAGAACAAGCTTATGTGCGATCGCCCCAAGCTGGACGGGTGATCGAGGTGAATACCCACGCTGGAGAACTGATTTCTAATGAAGGTATTCTGGAATTGGGACAAACCCAACAAATGTATGCCGTTGCTGAAATTTATGATAGCGATATTCCTAAAGTTCGCCCCGGACAAACCGCAACTATTACGGCGGATGCGTTACCCCAAGCGTTAAAAGGAACGGTTGAAGAAGTGGGGTTAAGGGTGAAAAAACAAAGTGCTTTAGATATTGATCCGACGACAAATATTGATGCCAGAGTCATCGAAGTTCGCGTAAAATTAGATGAAACTTCTAGCCAAAAAGCCGAGAGTTTAACGAATTTACAAGTTAAAGTCACCCTTAATCAGTAATTATTTGTAGGGGCGAGGTTTTCTCGCCCGTAATCACTGATTACTGATAACTAAGCTTGGGCGGGAGAACCCCGCCCCTACCACCAATAACTGAAATTATGATTGGATTTATACAACGACTGGCAAATAGAACGCCGTTAGGATGGTTGCAATTAAGTCATGATAAAGCTCGGATGTTAGTGGCGTTATCAGGAATTGCTTTTGCTGATGTTTTAATCTTTATGCAATTGGGATTTCAAACAGCATTATATGATAGTAATACTCGATTGCATAAACATATAGATGCGGATATTTTTATTATTAGTCCCCAAGCCAGAAATTTAGTTAATTTATCAACGTTACCTCGGCGGCGTTTATATCAAGCAATGGATGTTCCGGGGGTGAAATCCGCAGACTCTTTATATGTTAATTTTTCCGACTGGAAAACTCCCAAAACCGGGAAAAAAACAGCCATTTTAGTCATCGGATTTGAGCCCCGTCAGTCGGCTTTTAATTTACCTGAAGTTCAACAAAATTTAGACGTGATTAAATTACCGGATCAGGTTTTATTTGATCGGTCTTCCAGGGGAGATTATAAAGAAGTTATTGAAAAAGTTGATCAAGGTGAAATTGTTAGTACAGAATTAGAAAAACGCACCCTTAAAATTGCCGGATTATTTAAAGTCGGGGCTTCCTTTGCGGCGGATGGTACATTAATCACGAGCGATCGCAATTTTTTACGATTATTTCCTCGGAGAAAACCGGGCGGAATTAGTGCTGGACTGGTTAAAGTTGAACCGGGTTATGATGTGCAAAAAGTCGCAACAGATTTACAAAATTATTTACCCAAAGATGTAAGAGTTTTAACCAATGAACAATTTTTAGCCTTTGAAAAAGATTATTGGTCAAAAAATACAGCTATTGGATTTGTGTTTAGTTTAGGGACAGCAATGGGGTTTGTGGTTGGGGTGATTATTGTTTATCAAGTTTTGGCTACAGATGTTGCTGACCATACCCCCGAATATGCGACTTTCAAAGCAATGGGATTTAGAAATGCCTATTTATTAGGAATTGTATTTGAAGAAGCGATTATTTTAGCAATATTAGGTTTTATTCCGGGCGCTACGATTTCTTTAGGGTTATATCGGTTAACCCGACAAGCGACAAATTTACCGTTATATATGACCTTATTTCGAGCAATTCAAGTGTTAGTCTTAACGATTATTATGTGTATGTTATCCGGTGCGATCGCTACTCGTAAATTACAAGCCGCCGATCCGGCTGATATCTTTTGATTTTTACTTCTAAAATCGGCTTTTGAGTTAACATCATTAACTCACCCAAGACTTAGACGTTAAATTATCCCAAACTTCTTGATTAACTTCTTGACTCAGGCTAGTTATTTGTTCTACTGTCAGTTGACTCCGATTACGAATTGATTCTAACTCAAGATAGTCTAAAAATTGAGTTAATAACTCTAAATTTACCATCTCTCGATTCAATTTAATAATAATATCTTGATTTTCCAGAGTAATACTGTATAGACTTGGATTTGACATCAGTTTTATTCCAGCTAGACTTGATAATATCTATTATAGATTATAAAAGCAGTTAACGACTAGGGTGGTAGTTGGGGAATGAGAAACCGGGTTTCTGAACACATCCTTGTTAGAATGCAAAAGTTATCGCATAAACCCGGTTTTTGGAGGCATTTCGGATCTACTTACCCCGACTATATTTAACCGCTTGACGTTCTTCAAAACTCAAATAGGGGAGTTGATGTTCACTAAATCTAAACTGTTTTTCTAAAGTTAATCCTAATTTTTCCATGACTCGAATTGAACCTTGATTCGCTACTAATGCCCAAGCAATCACTCGTTTTACTCTCCATTCTGAAAACCCTTTATCGATTAAAATTTGGCAAGCTTCCGTTGCGTAGCCTTTTCCCCAACTTTGATACATTAACCGATATCCTAACGCAATTTCATCAAGTTGTACTAGATTTAACGCGACTGCAAAAGGATGATCAATGGCGGGAAAAAAATGTACCCAACCGATCAACTCTCCCGTTTCTTTTTCAATGACAGCCCAAACTCCAAAAAAAGGATATCTGCTATAATATCCTATAAATCTCGGTAATGTTTGAGTCTGAATGACTTCTTTGGGTGTGGGATGTCCGCCGTTAATATATTTCATCACTTTGGGGTCGTTATCTAAATTCCATAAAAAATCTGCATCCAGTTCGGTAAACTGTCGTAACATTAACCGTTTCGTTTCTAAAAAAATATCCATTTTTAGGTTAACTCCATGCAAACTCAAATCCAAGATATTCAAGAGTCCACAAAACGTAATCCAGCGATCTCGATTCAAAATTTAGATCATTATTTTGGAAAAGGGCAATTACAAAAACAAGTCTTATTTGATATTAACTTAGAAATTACCATTGGTGAAATTGTGATTATGACTGGCCCCTCTGGTTCAGGAAAAACCACATTATTAACCTTAATTGGTGCCTTACGTTCTGTACAGTCTGGAAGTTTAAATATATTAGGACGAGAACTTTTAGGTGCTAGTGCTGGAGAATTAGTTAAAGCTAGACGAAATACAGGTTATATTTTCCAAGCTCATAATTTACATGGGAGCTTAACCGCCTTACAGAATGTGCAAATGGGGTTAGAAGTTCAAGGAGCATTCTCTCGTTACCAAATGCAGCAAAAAGCTACTGCTATGTTAGAAAAAGTGGGGTTAGGAAATCGCTTAAATTATTATCCTGATAATCTTTCTGGAGGACAAAAACAACGAGTTGCGATCGCTCGTGCATTAGTCAGTCATCCCCCGATAGTTTTAGCCGATGAACCTACGGCTGCGCTTGATAGTCATTCGGGAAGAGATGTCGTTAATTTAATGCAAACCTTAGCCAAAGAACAGGGTTGTACTATCTTAATTGTTACCCATGATAATCGAATTTTAGATGTTGCCGATCGCATTCTTCACATGGAAGATGGCGCATTAGTAACTAATTCTGAATTAACACCTAATAATCAGTTAAAATCCAATACTTAATCTTAAATTAGGGTAGGATATTGGGTGGAGATAGGGAACAGGAAACAATAGTTTCTATCCCCTAATATTACTCTCCTAAAGGGATTGTTTAACCAGAATGCGATCGCCTGATTTTAGATTAATATTAGATTGTTGCTTAATATAATCAATCACGACATCCAGAAACAAAAATCCCGTATCAACAGAATTTTTTCCCGCCTTCATAACTTCATAACCATCTCCCCCATTCAGCATAAAACTATTGGTAATAACTCGATAGGTTGTGGTTAAATTCAGGGGTTTTTCTTGTCCAGTTTGATCAACAACAAAAATAGACAGAACGCGAGAACCAACGGGTGCTTTGGGGTCATAAATAAACCGTAATCCTGCAATTTGGGGAAATCTCCCTTCTCCTAATTCAACCTGACTCACACCATGTTCTAAGGCTTGTTTAATTTGTTCTCCGGTTAAGTCTAAACGACCAATAGTATTACCAAAGGGAAGCACTTCAATCACTTGACTCACACTAATCTGTCCCGGCGGAATACTAGAACGAATTCCACCGCCATTTACAATGGCAATTTGTGCACCATCGGGTCGGAATTTATTTAAAATGGCATCAGCAATTAAATTGCCTAAATTCGTTTCTTGAGTACGAACTTTATCTCGACTTCCATCTAAGAGAACATCGGTTTTACCGATAATGGTTTGACGTAAGATTTCTAAAGGCGTTGAAAAGGCTTCTAATTGTTTAGCAAAACTGGCATCCGGTGGAATTGTATTATCAATAGCATGGGGTGAACCTTGCCACGAAATAACGTCTCCTTGGCGATTAAATTTAACTTTTAAATCCCCTAAATATTTCCCCCATTCCCAATCTGTAACAACTAAAACAGTTTTACCATTGGGTGTGTTAGTAACAACAGGATAGGGTTGTGTTGCATTCGGCATAGAACCTAGAGGGGTATGGCTATGTCCGCCAATAATAATATCAATATCATCGATATTTCTGGCTAAATTCAAATCGGATTCAAACCCAATATGAGTTAAACCAATAATTTTATTAATCCCTTGCTGCTTTAATTCTGCAACAGCTTGTTTTGTCGCTTCCATCGTATTAGTAAAGGTCACGCCTTCCCCTGGACTTGAAAGTTTAGCGGTTTCTTCTACGGTTAAGCCAAAAACTCCGATTTTTTCTCCATTAACTGATAGAATTACCCAAGGTTTAACTAAATTTTTTAAAGGGGAATAATCGGCAACTTTTAGATTAGCAGAAACGATAGGAAATTTCGCTTTTTTAATAAAATCAGCTAAAATGCCTTGTCCGCGATCAAATTCATGGTTTCCCAAGGTGCCAGCTTGATAATTCATCTGATTATAAAAGGATAAATCTGCTTGACCCAAATATTGATTAAAATATAAGGTTCCTTGAAAAATATCACCTGCATCTAAAAGCAGCGTTTCTCTAGGATTTTCCGATTTTAATTGATCAATTAAGGTTTTTCGTTGAGCAATTCCCCCCAATTGTGTTTCCTTTGTCGTAATCGCGTCTAAATGAGCATGATGATCATTGGTATGGAGAATTCGGAGGTTAAATTCTGGGTTAAATAATCCTAAGCTTTGGGGGGCGATCGCTAAAATTAGCCCGATTAAAAATAAACTTAAACCAAATTTTAATGTCCGTTTCATAGGGTAAGTTTTCCTTGATTATTTCTCTGGATTTTTAATACATAAACCGGGTTCCTGACTGGTATTCAGAAGGTGATATTAATAGGAGAAGTTGAGAAACCCGGTTTCTCGAATTACCGTTTAAAATAACTCTTGATTTGCCTGATTTTCAGGAGATTCTGAGGAATTAGATTGCTCATGAACGACTTGAGGAACTTCATAACTAATATCCCCAAAAGCAGAAATAAAAGCCCCCATTTCTGGTGTATCAATCACAACTGAAAATTGATCAGGATATAGGATTACACTTTCATATTCAAAACCCGGTTCTCCAGTTTCACTCAAAATTGTTAGGTCAACCGCATACCCTTCTTTGGGTCGTTCATAACATTCGATAACTGTTCCAATTGTGCCTTTTGGAATCAGGGATTTTCCAAAATCTGCGGGAATATCCACTAAAGTTTTAATGCGATCATAGGTTTGTGCTTTCATGATTCAGTCCTAAACGGAAGTGAAACGAACAGTTGGGGGTTTCGAGTCTGTTATGGCTGTGACCTTTCCAATCTGTAAGTTTGTAAGGTTGGGTCTATCATAGCGGATCAGTTTGCATTCGTCTAATTGATCTGGAAATTCAAAATAGAATTTCTCTTAATCATCAGGTGAAGCTGAAAATGAAATTAGGTCTAAATATTGAGGATTTTGGAGTAAATATTGGGCAACTAAATAGCCGGAAATTGTCCAAGTTTGATACAGTCTTGCTTGACGACCAATAATTTTTCCATCTTCATCATCATAATATTCTGGCCATTCATCCTTGACTAAATTTTTTTCAGCAATTGTAATCGCATGGTTGGCAATTTCTGCTTGACCCATTTTGATAGATGCTGCTGCTAATGACCAGATTAAAACCGGCCAATTTCCGCCATTATGATATGACCAAGGGACATTTTTAGGATCACATCCGGTAATAATTTCCCAATCTCGACCACTGACAGCCGGATAACAAATTTTCATCGGCATTTCTCCAATTAAACTTAACCATTGTTGTTCAATTAAGGTCAAAATGGCTTGGGATTGTTTTGGGGTAGTTAAAGAACTAATTATTGATAATAAATTCCCTTGAGTAAAGAACCGAAAATCGATCCAACCCACTCCAACATTTCCGACTAAATAGCCTCCTTTGCGATCTAACCATCGTAAAACCCAACCAGGAACCGTATTGGCATAAATATTAAATTTATTTAATGCCGTTTCTCCAAATTCTTCAGTTTGATAACGATAGACTCGACGTAATAAACCCGCATCTAACCAATAGTGATGTCGAATATACTTGATTAATCGATGACATCGATTTTCTAAGTCTAAAAGTTGAACATCTTCAGGATTTAATAATTCTAATCCTACTTTTAAAGCAATATAAAATAAAGCTTGAATCTCGATAGGATGACCGTAAACCCCCATGCGTCGATCAATCATAAATGCTCCTTCAGGAACTAACAGGGTTGGGGTCATATCAAAGCGTTTCGCTGAACATAGCTCTAATAATAATTTAATTCCCCGTTGAAATTCAGGACGATGGGCAATTTTTTCTTCAGGAACATTAGCTTGATCACAGGCTTTTTCATAAATTTTCAATAAGAAAATCCACCATAATCCTGAATCAACGGGAGTCACTCGACCAATAGCACGTTGACCAAAATCAGCTTTAATTTCCTGTTGATTAACCACTAAAAAACTAGCAGGCATTAACCCTTCTCCGGGTCTAACCCATTCGCCATTTTGAGGATCTTGAGTCAAAAGAGCTTGGCGCACTTCTGCAAATAATCCTTCACCTTTAATTGGGCTTTCCCAATCTAATTGTAACCCTAAAGTGACTTCTAAAAAATTTTTAACAATGTCTCGTTTTCCCTGCATTAAAAAAGCTAACCCACAGGGAAAGAAATCTCGAATAAAACATTCATTATAATTAAGTTGTTCTTCGACTAACACCTTTTCAGTCGCGGCAACGGTTCCGACTGGTTTACCGTTATAAAATCGAATGGATTGTTGAAAGCAAGCTTCGGCTTCTGCTATTAAACTCTGATTCATAGGGGACAAGGGCAAATTTTCATTAAGACTAAAACTATTTTATCAACAGTAGAACCAATTTGATAAGATTATAAAAAATGGCTATAGATCCTCTATAAAAAATCCCCTAATGCTAACTGTATATCAAGTCGGTGGGAGTTTACATAATAATGACCCTACTTATGTGGTTCGTTCCAGTGACCATCAACTGTATAATGCCTTAAAAGCGGGAGAATTTTGCTATGTGTTTAATTCTCGACAAATGGGCAAATCCTCCTTATTAGTCAGAACCAAACATCAACTTGAAACCGAAGGATATTGTTGTGCTGTGATTGATCTGACCCAAATTGGCAGCCAAGACACCACGCCGCTACAATGGTATAAAGGCATTATGATGGATTTATTGCGGGGGTTTGGATGTTTTGGTAAACTGAATTTTAAAACCTGGTGGAACGAACAAGAGGGAATTTCTTTAGTCCAAAAATTTAATGAATTCTTAGATATTTTATTAATCCAACAATTCCCTGAACAGAATCTCTGTATTTTTATTGATGAAATTGATAGCCTTCTGAGTCTAAATTTCCCGATAGATGACTTTTTTGCCTTAATTAGAGCTTGTTATAATCAACGAGCGGTTAACTCCGAATATAAACGCTTAACCTTTGCCTTATTTGGTGTAGCTACCCCTAGTGATTTAATTGCAGATAAAACCCGCACCCCGTTTAATATTGGAACCGCCATTAATTTAACGGGATTTACCTTAGAAGAAGCACCCCCTTTAGTCCAAGGATTAACCGGAATTTTTGCACAGCCTGAAGAAGTTCTCCAAGAGGTGTTAAACTGGACAAACGGACAGCCATTTTTAACTCAAAAATTATTAAATTTATTACTGTTAAATCATCAAGGAAAACCGGATTTAATTGCTCAAAATAGCCCGACCCTTTGGATCAAAAAAATCGTGCGATCGCAAATGATTGAAAATTGGGAATCTCAAGACGAACCCGAACATTTAAAAACGATTCGAGATCGGCTAATTCATAACTCAAAAAACGCGGGAAGACTTTTAGGAATTTACCAAAATATTATCCAAGGAAGCGAAATTAAAGCCAATGATAGCCGAGAACACATCGAATTATTTTTATCGGGTTTAATCATTAAATCCCAGGGATATTTAAAAGTGAGGAACTTAATTTATCAAGAAGTGTTTAATTTAGGGTGGGTACAAGAACAATTAGCGAAACTCCGCCCCTATTCCCAAAGCTTTGACGCTTGGATTGCGTCGGGTCAACAAGATGAATCTCGTTTATTAAGAGGACAGGCGTTAAAAGATGCTCAACAGTGGGCGATGGGAAAAAGTTTAAGCGATTTAGATTATAATTTTCTCAGTGCTTCCCAAGATATTGATCATCAAGAAAGCCAACAAAAATTAGAAGTAGAACGAGCTAAAGCCATAGAAAAGCAGTTAATAGAAAAAGAAAAACGCTTACAACAGGAGCAAAAGAATACCCGATTACAACGATTATTATTAGGAGCGATTAGTCTAGCATTTTTGCTATCTTCTGGCTTAGGATTCTTTGCTTTTAGACAATATCGAGAAGCCCGCATCAGTGAAATTAAAGCGTTAACGTCCTCCTCAGAAGGCTTGTTTTCTTCCCATCGTCAGTTAGATTCCATGATTGAAGCTATTAAAGCCAAACGCAGATTAGAGAGTTTAGGAGGTGTTGATCAAGAAACAACAGAAAATGTAGAAAAGGTATTGAAACAAACCGTTTATAACATCAATGAATTTAACCGTTTGATCGGTCATAAAGCTCCCGTACTGAGTGTTGCCATTAGTCCTAACGATCAATTAATTGCTACTGCCAGTGTTGATAAAACCATTAAAATTTGGCAACGAGATGGCAAGTTATTGCAAACCTTAAAACAGAACGGTATAGCGTCTAGCGTTGCATTTAGTCCTGACAGTCAACAGATTATTTCAGGACATTTTGATGGTAGTATGAAACTCTGGCGTATTGATGGCACTTTAGTCAAAACAATTCAGATTAATCAAACCCCTGTTCGGAAAGTTGCCTTTAGTCCTAATGGTCAGTTGTTTGCCTCAGCCAGTTCGGATCAAAGGGTAAGATTATGGCGACTGGATGGCAGATTATGGAAAACATTAAAAGGGCATCAACTCTCGGTGCTGGCTGTCGCTTTTAGTCCAGATAGTCAGATTGTTGCTTCCGCAGGACTCGATCAAACGATTAAACTGTGGAGTAGGGATGGCAGATTATTGAAAACCCTACAAAACCATCAAAATGCGGTCTTAGATGTGGCGTTTTGTTCTCAAGAAAATTTACTGGTTTCAGGAAGTGGCGATCGCACCGCTAAAATTTGGAAAACTGACGGTACTTTAGTTAAAATACTTCACAGCGATCAAGCTATTTCAGGGGTTGATTGTCGAGGTGAATATATTGTTACCAGTGGCAAAGATAATCAAGCTAAAATTTGGACAATAGAGGGCAATTTTATTCGAGATTTAAAACAGCATCGTACCACTGTTCGAGATGTAACTTTGAGTTCCGATGGTTTGATTGCCGCTTCCGCCAGTGATGATGGCACCGTTAAACTCTGGAAATACAATACAGAGTTATTAAAACCACTCTACGGTCATCAGGATGCAATTTGGCAACTCGCCACCAGTTCAGATGGCAAATGGATCGCCTCTGTGAGTGAAGATGACACCCTAAAATTATGGCATTCAGATGGCAGACTGCGGCAAACCCTCAAACAACCGGAAGGGAGTTTTCGCAGTGTCAGGTTTAGTCGGGATAGTCGCATCCTCGTGACTGTGAATACAAAAGCTCTTGTGCAGCTTTGGGAGTTAGACAATCGTAAACCATTACCTCTGAAATTATTCCGAACTTGGGGAGGACATCAAGCGCCTCTTTTTGCGGTAGCCATCACTCCTGACGGTCAAATTATTGCTTCCGGGGGTGATGACAAAACTATCAAAATTTGGAATTTTGAAGGCAAATTATTGCAGAGTATTAACGCTCATAAAGAGAGAATTTGGCAATTAGCTTTTAGTCAGGATGGTCAACTTCTCGCTTCAGCCAGCCAAGATGGTACCGTCCAACTTTGGCAACTGAATGGTAAACCCGTGAAAACCCTAACCGTTGAGCAGGGTGCAGTTTTGGGACTGGCGTTTAGTCCTAATGGGAATCAAATTGTAACTGCAAGTTTGGATAATACCCTTAAATTTTGGCAACTGAATGGAACATTACTTAAAACTATTAAGGGAAATAATGATGGATTTCTGCAAGTTGCTTTTAGTCCTGATGGTCAAACAATTGCCACTGGTGCTATTGATAATCAGGTGAGATTATGGAATCTAAATGGAGAGTTGCTCAAGACCTTACCCGGACATCAAGGAACCGTAGGTAATGTTGTGTTTACTGCGGATGGAAAATTCCTAGTTTCTGGAGGAGATGATGGCACTATTATTTTATGGAATTTACAACAAATTCGGACTCTCAACACGTTCAATTATGCTTGTAATTGGGTGAGGGATTATTTACGAACAAATATTGAAGTTGAGGAAAGCGATCGTTTGTTATGTCCATAACCGATTTTTCCGGGTGACTTCCTATAAAATAAAAACCTACGAACGTAATTTATCGCCCTAAACTACCAAATGTTAACTCAATATCAAGTCGGTGGGAGTTTACATAATAATGACCCAACCTATGTGGTGCGTTCCAGTGACCACGAACTTTATAACGCCTTAAAAGCCGGAGAATTTTGTTATGTGTTTAATTCGCGGCAAATGGGCAAATCTTCCTTATTAGTTAGAACCAAACATCAACTCGAAGCCGAAGGATATTGTTGTGCCGTTGTCGATATGACCCGCATTGGAAGCCAAGATACCACTCCGTTACAATGGTATAAAGGGATTGTGGTAGATTTATTAAGGGGATTTGGATGTTTTGGTAAACTGAACTTTAAAGCCTGGTGGAACGAACAAGAGGGAATTTCTTTATTACAAAAATTAAGTGAACTTTTAGAAATTTTATTAATTGAGCAATTTCCCGGACAGAATCTCTGTATTTTTATTGATGAAATTGATAGTATTCTCAGTCTTGATTTTCCCATTGATGACTTTTTTGCTTTAATTCGGTATTGTTATAATCAACGAGCGATTAATCCTGAATATCAACGTTTAACCTTTGCCTTATTTGGTGTGGCGACTCCCTCATATTTAATTGCCGATAAAACCCGCACCCCGTTTAATATTGGTACAGCCATTGAGTTAACCGGGTTTACCTTAGAAGAAACCGCCCCTTTAGCTCAAGGATTAATTGAAGTTTTTGAACAGCCTGAAGTCATTATTCAAGAAGTTTTAAATTGGACAAATGGGCAACCTTTTTTAACTCAAAAATTATTAAACTTAGTGGTATTAAATCAGCCCCAAAAAACGGATATCATTGCTCACAATAGTCCTAGCCTCTGGATTAAAAAAATCGTGCGATCGCAAATGATTGACAAATGGGAATCTCAGGACGAACCTGAACATTTACGAACCATCCGAGATCGCTTGCTTCATAACTCAAAGCAGACCGGAAGATTATTAGGAATTTACCAAACAATTCTACAAGGGAAAAAAATAAAAACGAATGATAGCCCCGAACAAATTGAACTCCTCTTATCCGGTTTAATCATCAAATATCAGGGATATTTAAAAGTTAGAAACCCCATTTATCAAGAAGTCTTTAATTTAGAGTGGGTACAACAACAATTAGCCAAACTGCGCCCCTATTCCCAGACCTTTGATGCTTGGATTGCATCGGGTCAACAGGATGAATCCCGTTTATTAAGAGGACAAGCGTTAAAAGATGCTCAACAGTGGGCGCTGGGAAAAAGTTTAAGCGATTTAGATTATCAGTTTCTCAGCGTATCTCAGGAAATTGACCGCCAAGAAATTCAAAAAAGATTAGAATTAGAACGAGCAAAAGTCATTGAATTAAAATTAATTGAAGAACAGAAACGCTTACAGCAGGAACAAAAAATAGCCCGATTACAACGATTATTTTTAGGGGCTATTAGTATCGCCTTCCTGATTTCTTCCGGTTTGGGATTATTTGCTTTTAAACAATACAGAGAAGCTCGGATTAGTGAAATTAAAGCCTTAACTTCTGCTTCCGAAGGCTTGCTGACCTCCAATCGCCAATTAGATGCCCTGATCGCCGCGATTAAAGCTAAACGCCAATTAGAAAGTTTGGGAAATATTAATAGCGAAACCAGCAAAAATGTCGAAATGGTATTAAATCAAGCGGTCTATAAAAGTTATGAATTTAACCGTTTAAACGGACATAAAGGCAATGTTACGGCTGTTAATATCAGCCCTGATCTTCAGTTAATTGCCACCGGAAGTGACGATCAAACCGTGAAAATTTGGAAACCCGATGGCACACTTCTGCATATCTTGAAACATACCGGAGCAGTCTGGCGGGTTATGTTTAGTCCTGACAGTCGTTTAATTGTTTCTGGAAGTTTAGATGGCACGGTCAAACTTTGGCGTGTTGATGGTACATTAATCACAAGTTTTCAAGCCCATGAAGGGCCCGCTTGGGGAGTTGCTTTTAGCCCCGATGGTAAATTAATTGCTTCATCAGGGGGAGATAAGCAGGTAAAATTGTGGACGCTGGATGGGGGACTTTTAAAAACATTTATCGGTCATCAAAATATCGTTCGCAATGTAGCTTTTAGTCCCGATAGTCAGATGATTGCTTCTGGGGGAGCCGATAATACCATTAAGTTATGGAGCCTTGATGGTCGCTTGCTAAAAACCCTAAAAGGACATCAGAAAACCGTCTGGGATTTTAAATTTTGTGCCTCTACAAATTTACTCGTTTCTATCAGTCAGGATTTCACCGCCAAACTGTGGAAACTAGACGGCACTTTAGTCAAAACAATTCCCAATAATCGGCCTTTTTTGGGCATTGATTGTCAAGGTCAACACATTACCACCATTGACGAAGAAAACACAATTAAAACTTGGAAATTTGATGGCACATTGAGGGAAGAATTCAAGCAGCTTCAAAGTTTTGTTGGATTCGTAGCCATCAGTTCTAATGGTTTGATAGAAGTTTCTGCTAACAATCAAGGCGTGATTAAACTTTGGAAGATCAATCACGATCTATTAAAACCCCTCACCGGACATCAGAATACCGTTTGGGATGTAGCAACCAGCAGAGATGGTCAATTAATCGCATCAACCAGTGTGGATGAAACCCTAAAATTATGGCGGTCTGATGGCACACTTTTACAAACACTCAAAGATAAAAAATCGACCGTTTTTCGGACTGTTGTTTTTAGTCAAGATAGTCGGATATTAGTGACAGGTAGTGTTAATCAGACGGTGCAACTCTGGGATATTAGTCATCCTGAAACCTCAGAAATCAAACTTCTAAAAACATGGGTCGGACATCAATCTCCGATTAATGCTTTGGCAATTAGTCCTGATGGAAAAATCATCGCCTCTGGAGGAGATAAAAGCATCAAACTCTGGAATTTTGACGGCAAATTACTGCATAGTTTTCCTGCTCATCGTGACATTATTTGGAAATTAGCATTTAGTCCTGATGGTCAATTTATTGCCTCTGCCAGTGCTGATCATACTGCTAAATTTTGGAAAACAGATGGTTCATTAGTGGCAACGCTTAATCATGATAGTTTAGTTTGGGGAGTTGCTTTTAGTCCTGATGGGAATTCTATTGTTACTTCTAGTCGAGATGGTACCCTAAAATTTTGGCAATTAGATGGAAAATTATTAAGAACAATATCCAATCAAGGCAAAGGATTAAACCGACTTGCGATTAGTCCTGACGGTCAAACTATTGCCACTGCGGGAGTTGATTCTAATGTAAAATTATGGAGTCCCACCGGAGAATTATTGGCAACTTTACCCAGACATCAATCTATGGTTTTTAGTGTTGCTTTTACCGAGGATGGGAACTTTCTGGTTTCTGGCGGAGAAGAAGGCACTGTTATTCTCTGGAATTTAAACAATATTCGCACTCTCAATCCCCTTAATTATGCTTGTGATTGGGTCAGGGATTATTTGCGAACAAATATTGAAGTTGAGGAAAGCGATCGCTCTTTGTGCGAAGGAATTAAACCCCAAAAATAGCCGACCCAAATTGATCATTTCAATCAATTGGATGGTCATAATTCATAATTCATAATTCATAATTCATAATTCCCTTTTTAAGGGGGGATTTAGGAAAATCTAATCTTGAGATATAATCGGTTCTTCTGCCAAATTTTCTAATCCTATTGAGGTTAATAACTCCTTCCATTCTTTTAAAATTCGAGGATCTTGGGGTTTTTCCTGCCGCATTGCTCCTAACATAGTTAGAGTTTCATACCAGAATTGATTTTGGGCATAAACCTCTATTTGTTCTAAAGGAGTTGTGGATTTTTCTAACTGATTCATTAACGCTGCTGTGGGTGCAACCCGTTGAATTGATCCTTGCACATAATCATCTTCTGCCCTAATTTTGGGATTACAAATAAAGGCAAACTGCCAAGAATAGGTTTTACCCACTTCTAAAGCAGGAGCATTTTGAGGCAGTTTAAACTTAATAATTCCAGGGGTTCCTGAAAGGGTTATTTTTTCTTTAAAAATCGCTTCTTCCTGATCATCTAAAAGAATAAATTCAGCTTGAGATTCACCATTCGATTGATAGGGAACATAAACCCAAAATGTCGGGTAGGCGGATAACGTTAAATCTATTTTACTATTAGGAATTATAGCTGTTAACGGTTTCGTTACGGCTGGACATCCTGTTCGACTTCCCGAACCTTCTCGGTTGTTATCTCCTTCTGAATCAGGGGGTGTAAATTCCGTTGCTACTGGCTGAGAATTTGAGGTATTTACTTGTGGAGTTACCGAGTTAAAATCGGCAAAAATAGACAATAAATGAATTGAAAGAAAGGCGAACACTGTCAATTGAGTTAGATTCATAAATGAATGCTAATTTTTAATACAAAAACGATCAAGAAACCGGGTTTCTAATTCCAGTTTGATTTGAGTAACAAAGGTTTCTTGAGAAACCCGGTTTCTGAGTTACTCATGCTAGTCAAGAAACCGGGTTTCTAATTCCAGTTTGATTTGAGTAACACAGGTTTCTGGGTTACTCATGCTAGTCAAGAAACCGGGTTTCTGATTTTAGTTTGATTTGAGTAACAAAGGTTTCTTGAGAAACCCGGTTTCTGAGTTACTCATGCTAGTCAAGAAACCGGGTTTCTAATTCCAGTTTGATTTGAGTAACAAAGGTTTTTTGAGAAACCCGGTTTCTGGTTACTTATCTATTGCGAGTTAGGGTAAACTTTATGCAAATACTACAAAAATTTATTGTAATACAAGATTTATAGGTTGTAAAGGGGAGAGATTCTCCGATTATAGACCTCACTATTTCAGTCGGATGAGCAGTGCTGATAATACTAATCCTAAACCCGGTGTTACTAAAGGAACCCAAACTCCCTGGACTAAAAACAACCAACACACCCCATACAGCATACCTGTAGCACTTCCCACAATCACCAGCAACCCAACTTGATCTCGAACAATCCAAGCTAACCCCCCACCCAACAACGACCACAAACTAATCCAGAGGAGTTCAACACTGATGGGCCAAACCGTCATTAACGGACGTCCATCTAATACAGCCGATATCATTTGACTCACCATTTCTGCTTGTAAAAATAACCCAGG
This sequence comes from Planktothrix mougeotii LEGE 06226, assembly GCF_015207485.1. NCBI lineage: Bacteria > Bacillati > Cyanobacteriota > Cyanophyceae > Oscillatoriales > Microcoleaceae > Planktothrix > Planktothrix mougeotii. The sequence continues at coordinate 30,621 of NZ_JADEWU010000009.1, read as the reverse complement.
AACAGGTTTTTCGCTATAGGGAGTTGACCAAGATTCCCCTTTACCGGAACTTGCTGTCGTCCCAATCAAAACGATTTTATCTTGAATTAAATTAGGGTCTACTTTTTGATTTAAAACCTCCGTTAAGGTTACGGATTTTGCCAGCTTAACGGAGTTTCGATAATTTAATAAAATTTGAAACATTGTGATATGATTTTTAGAATAAAATCCGACTCTAATTAAGCGTTTAAATAGGGTATTATTGATAATAATTATATCTGAATTATCACTCCGCTCCGGTTTAATCCCTTCATGGTTAAGATAATTTAATGCCACACGGGTACTAAATCCATATTGAGGATTACAGTTTTCAGAATCATTAATATTTGTAAACAAAATTTGGCGACGTAATACCCCATCAGAATCAATTTGAATATCACTAAAACCAACCTGATCATTAATTGCATTTAGGGGGGGTTTAATTGCGTCTTTATCCTGATTTTTCCCTTGACAAATCACCATGACTTGCTTTGGGTTATCCATTAGGAATTGAGTAAAATCTTGGCTACCTGGGGGTAGAGGATGATCTCGATAAAGATTTAACCCAATGACTCTCGGTTGATGACGTTGTAAGCTTTTTAAAACTTGGCTCAATTTTTGATCGGTAAGTGGCCATTTCCCGTTTAAATTTTGAATATCATTTTCAGTGATAGTAACTAATAATAATCGTTTGTCCGGTTGTTCAGGAGGACGCGATCGCATTAATTGATCATAAGCGTGTAATTCCCAAAATTCAAACCCTCCTAAAAATCGAAATCCAATAATTAAAATTATAACAGATAAATTAACCGCTAGAGGGAAAGAAGATAAAGATTTTAACTTATTTTTAAACTGAGCTTTCTTCGGAGGAATTTGAGGTTTAAATTGTAAGGGTAAAACCGCCGGATTTTGACAAATAACAGGCAACCAACTGGCACAAGGAAACTGATTTTCCCGAATATATAATCGTTCCCTAGCTTCTCGAACTGACAAATAAAAAGAGTTTCCCGATATCAATTTTTGCAGAAAAAATTTAAGAAAATGATGGGCGACAGCATCCGCAACGGGTTCTCGCATGACAATCATTTGGGGAATATTTAATTGGGTCAGTTCCGTTGCAATACCTAACCCATCACAGGAGTTAAAAATCGCTAAGGTTAACCCTCGTTCAATGGCTTTTTTAAACCCCGGTATTAAGTCTCTAACGGCGACTCGTTCTTGACGATTAATCGCAAATTCTCCCCTTTCTTCGTGATCAAAACTACAACTATGTCCGGCAAAAAATAGAATATCCCATCCCTGTTGATTCCATAACTGTTCATCTAATTGTTCACGAGAAGGTTCAACTAAAAATACCGTTTCTACATCCGGTAATGTCGTCAATAATTGGCGATCTGTATTGATATCAATACCTCGACTATCTCCCAAAATTGCTAAAATTCTAAGGTGAGTTTTAATGGAATTTGAAGAAAATTGTTGATGATATTCTGGGGTACTTAAAGCGAATTCTGCTTCGGGATAATCTTGGAAAAATTGCCACTGATGCCAAGGTAAACGGCGAACGGGAATATGATCGGTTTCTAAGATTAATTGAATGCGATCAGAAGGATGTAAAACCGAGCGTAATTTTTGATCAATTTTTCTAAACTCAGAAGAATTTAACCAATTATTGAAATAGTTTTTATATTGCTGACAAATATCCCCAAATTCTACTTGAGAAACTTGAGTAATATCTTCAGTTTCTAATTCAATTCTCGGACGAAACGCTAAACTTTGATAGAGACTTTGATACATTAATTGCCAACGACGGGCGATCGCCATTAATTCTGAACAACTCGGTAAACTACCATTAAACTTCATCGGATAGGGATTTCCTGAGTCCCAAACCATCACTGTGACCCCAGGAAAACCTGCGATTAAATCCCCTAACCCTAAGTTTAACAATACAATTTTATCGGTCATTCTATCTCTGGTTTTACAGTCTTAATTCAAGTATAATTTGTAGAGACATTATACACAACATCTCTACAAGTTTAAATTTGAAACGCCTCAGTAACAGCAACTTCACCGAACACTACTCGGATTTGAAATCGTTCTCCGGGTTGTCCTTTAAACCGAGGAAGTTGAATATAATTATCCTGTAAACGAGATGGAACTTCCTGCATGATTTCTTGGGATTCTCCGAGCAAAATTAACCGAACCCCAGGGGGTAAATACAATTGATTTTCCATCGGATACAGTCGAACTCTCACCGCAAATCTGCCATCGGATTCTATATTAAAAGCGACTAATAAAACAACCGTTATTTGTCCTAATTGTACTCCTAAATCGATTAATTTTGCCGCTTGAGTAATCTCCTCTCGATCTCCCGATAAACTCCGCATAGCAAACGCCTGTTGTTCATTGGTAAGATCGGATGAAATTAATTGCCATCCTGCTTCAAAAATATCAGCTAACCACAAACTTAACCGGGCAGGTTTAATCGGAAATAATAAGTTTAAATCCGAAAAAAAATCTTCAAAAGGTCGAAATTGTGTTAAAGGGATTTCTTCTTGATTTACCTGTTTAACAAATCCTATAATTTCCGCTTCTTTTAAAGAATCAAAAATCCTGATAGCAACATAACCGATGCGATTTGTCCAGACTTCCGCCGGAACAAAACAACTTTGCTCTTGTTCTCGTACAGGACGACATTCTAAACGCCCATTTCCGATTAGTTGTAAATCCGCAATATTGCCCCCTAATTGACAAATTGGATTCCAACTATCACTGGTATTAAGTTCAGTCGAAATTTCCATCCATTGTAAATAAGTATTCACGATCCAAACCGCTAAGGTATTCAAATAAACTTGCTCTCGTTTAGCAGGAGTTGGATGTTGTCGGGCAAACTGTTGCGCTTGTTCGTGGGCGGTTTGCGGAATCAACATCGGTAAGGTTTGATTGTCAAGATGAAAAGAGTTATTGACCATAAATTAAAGGCTCCAAATTTTTAATGATGACTCCTAAATTTCCTCTTGTTATAGATATCCCTCAGCCTCGCCAAATTTACGCAAATATTTTGTACAATTTCGTTCATAAAAACTGCTGAGGGTAGAAACGGGTAAACCCAATTCTTGAGATAAGTCTTTCCAATTCGTTTCCGGGGGTAAACGTCGTAAAATGAGCAGTTGACAGGTAACATCCTTTCGCCCGCGAATATGATGATTGCATAACTCCCCAGTAACATCACTTTCTGCCCATTTTCGCACCGTTTCTAACATCGGTGGAACATCTTCAGGCGCTTTGAGAGTCTCTAAAATATTAATGAATTGATTTTCAAATAAAATTTCATTCGATATCATCCGATTAGCTTGTTGTTCGATTTTACTTTTCTCATTATGTAAAACCCATTTTAGATGGTTATTCAGCCAAGTAATAACACTACTTAATTCGGAATTATAACATTTACCTGTAACAGATTCACATAAATTTAAACAAAAAAATAACCAGCTTTTTTGCCATGCGTCTGCATAATAAGATGTATTTTCCTGCCAAAGTTTACCTGATTTTTGAATGACCCGATAAATCTGAGTTAAACCTCGCTGACGTTCTACGGTTTTCGGTGGAAATTGGCAAGTTTGAGCAATCAGTTGCTGTAAATTTTTCTCAAATTCTGTTAAAGACATCTCAAATTAGACTAAGATTAATTTTGAGGTCAGAATTAATTATAAACAAGTATGCGACGCCGAACTTTATTTTTTTGGTTTTATGGGACATTGTTACTTTCCTTTACATCTGCTCTGGGAATCAACAAACCCAATTCAGTCTTAGCCCTTCCCACCCCCCAGGAAGCGATGAAACTTTATGAACAAGCAAATCAATATATTGATCAAGGAAACTTCAGCCAAGCTTTAACAACATTAAAACAAGCATTAACTCAATTTCAAGCATTAGGAGATCAACTCAGTGAAGCCGGAATATTAAATGATATTGGATTAGTCTATCGTAATCAAGGTCAGTATGAAACAGCCTTAGAGTATGCGGAAAAAGCCTTAAAAATTCGTCAAACTTTAAACGATCAATCTGGAATTGCTCAAAGTCTTACTAATATTGCTGAAGTTTATAGTGTACAAGGGAACTATCCCCAAGCAATAGAATATTTTGAAAACACTTTAAAGATTGTGGAAAAATTAGGTGAAACCCAATCCCAAGGTTATATTTTAAATAGTTTAGGGGGAGTTTACCAAAATTTAGGACAATATCAAAAAGCTCACTCTTATTTTCAAGAGTCCTTGTCTATTTTTCAGAAATTAAAGCAACCTTGGGAAGAAGCTATTCTATTTAATAATATCGCGTCTAATTATGTTTATCAGCGTCAATATGAGCCAGCAAAATTAATGCTTGAGAAAGCCTTGGCCATCTCTCAAGAAATTAAAGATCAGCAAGGAATAGCTCAAAATTTAGTTAATTTAGCTGCCGTTTATGACCATTTAGAACAATATCCGAAAGCCTTAGAATTCTATCAACAAGGGTTAGAGTTAGCAACCCAAGTAGGAGATTTATCACTCATGGGACAAGCGTTAAATAATATGGGAACAGTGTATCGACTTCAACACCAATATGAATCGGCGATTAATTCCTATCAAAAAGCGTTAGAAGTTAGAACACAAATCAAAGAGAAATTAGGCATCACGATAACTTTAAATAATCTAGGAGTCGCTCAATTTGAATCCGGTAAACTTCCCCAAGCCACAGAAACCCTTTATACTGCCATTCATCAATTTGAAACCTTGCGTCCGGGGTTAAATGATGAAAATAAAATTGCTTTATTTGAAAGATTTGCCAATACCTATAGTATTTTACAGCAAGTTTTAATTAGCCAAAATCAAATTGAAAAAGCATTAGAAATTTCTGAACGGGGAAGATCCAGAGCGTTTGTAGAATTATTAGCTAAAAATTTAGTTCCCGAAGACATCAAAAAAATTGAGGTTACTCCTCCTAATATTAATCAAATTAAACAAATTGCTCAAGAACAACAATCAACCTTAGTCGAATATTCGATAGTAGTTGATGAAAAGGGTAAAAATTCTCAGTTATTAATTTGGGTGATTTCACCCACCGGAAAGATTGATTTTCGTTCCGTTGATTTAACACAATTTCCCCAGTTAGGAGATAATTTATTAACTTTTATATCCCAAGGAAACCAAGACCAACGAATTAATAATGCTTTAACTGGAATTGATACAGAAGTTTCTAATATTCCTCGGCAAAATATTAGTAATAAAAAGTTACAGGATTTATACCAAATTATTATTGAACCCATTGCAGATTTACTTCCCAAGACTCCAGAAGAACAGGTAATTTTTATTCCCCATCAAGAACTATTATTAGTTCCATTTGCAGCGTTAAATGATGCTAACGGTCGGTATTTAATTGAATCCCATACGATTAGAATTAATCCCTCCATCCAAGCTTTACAATTAACCCGTCAATACCCCAACTCTCAACACAGTGTAAAAACGGCTTTAGTCGTTGGTAATCCAAAAATGCCAATCGATATTCGGTCTCTTCCTGCTACTGAAACTGAAGCAAAAGTGATTGCTAATCTCCTCAAAACTCAACCCTTAATTGGAGAAAAAGCTACTGAAACTGCTGTTATTAATTTAATGAAAGATGCTAAAGTAATTCACTTAGCAACTCATGGCTTATTCAATGATTTTACCGGATCAGGACTTCCGGGTGCGATCGCACTTTCTGCTTCAAATCAAGCTGATGGCTTACTAACAACGGCAGAAATTATGAATTTAAAACTCAACGCCAATCTATTAGTATTAAGTGCCTGTAATACTTCCTCTGGAAAGATTACCAGCGATGGAGTCTTAGGATTATCTCGTGCTTTAATAACCGCAGGGGTTAAAAATTTAATGGTCACGTTATGGAGTGTTGATGATCAAAGAACAATGGAATTGATGCAAACCTTTTATCAAGAATTACAACAAAATCCAGATTACGCCCAAGCCTTACGTCAGGCTATGTTACAAATGATTAAAACCCATCCTGATCCTAAAAACTGGGGTGCTTTTATATTAATAGGATAACCCCTTAATAATCTTTCTTTCTTCCTTCATGTCTTAGTGTTTTGGTGGTTTTTTCTCTGCGATACCATTGAGATAACTTTACAGGGGAAATCCCTAAATAATACCCAATCACAACTAATTGATTAATTAACGTTGTTTTGAACACACCTAACTTTTGCCATCGTCGTCCTGATGTTATTACAGAACTCGATAAAATCTCAATTTTCCCTAAAGGATTTAAACGACGAATTAACTCAAAATCCTCCATAATGGGTTGTTCAGGAAATCCCCCAACTTCCCAAAAAGTAGAAGCTTTAATAAAAATAGCTTGATCTCCGTAGGGCATTTGTAAATATTTTGAACGCCAGAATACCGTTTTTTCAATTACCCTTAAACTGAATTCAGGATCATTAATTTTTAATTGAAATGCTCCCGCAATTATGTTAGAATTAACCCAAATCTTTCTAACTTCCTGTTCAAACCCCAAAGGTAATTGAGTATCCCCATGTAAAAATAATAAAATCTCCCCCGTTGCTATCTTTGCTCCTGCATTCATTTGTAGTGCTCGTCCCCGTTGGGTCACAATGACTTTCACCCCCAAACCTTGGGCAATCTCTACCGTATTATCCAGGCTTCCTCCATCCACAATAATCATCTCTATATTTTCTGCATTTTGAATCCCAGAAATCACCGACTCAATATTTTCGGCTTCATTTAAAACCGGAATAATAATTGAAATTTTTGCTATCGCTGGATTAAAATTCATCAATGGATTACTCAGCCAATTAGGTCAATTCATAAAATCCTTGATAATTTATCACGTTTTCTGAGATAATAATAACGAGATCAAAAACGGGTTTACAGCGAGGAACAACGCTACAAAAAAACGTCGTTGAACCGTTGGAACACAACCCACAAGTCCGAGGAACTATCCATGTCCGATAACTTTAGAAGTCAAACGATTACCCAGGGAACTCAACGCACCCCCAACCGTGCTATGTTGCGGGCGGTGGGATTTGGAGATCAAGATTTTACCAAACCCATCGTTGGAATTGCGAATGGTTATAGCACCATCACCCCCTGCAATATGGGGATTAATACCCTAGCATTGCGCGCAGAAGCCGCCCTCAAACAAGCGGGAGCAATGCCACAAATGTTCGGAACAATTACCGTCAGCGATGGCATTTCTATGGGGACTGAAGGAATGAAATATTCCTTAGTTTCACGAGAGGTGATTGCTGATTCAATTGAAACCGCTTGTAACGCCCAAAGTATGGATGCAGTTTTAGCCATTGGCGGTTGTGATAAAAATATGCCAGGGGCGATGATTGCGATTTCTCGGATGAATATTCCGGCTATATTTGTATATGGTGGAACGATTAAACCCGGACATTATAATGGTAAAGATTTAACCGTTGTTAGCGCCTTTGAAGCCGTCGGACAATATAGCGCTGGAAAAATTGACGATACAGAATTAATTGAAGTGGAACGTCGCGCCTGTCCAGGGGCGGGTTCCTGTGGGGGAATGTACACCGCAAATACCATGTCTTCTGCTATTGAAGCCATGGGAATGAGTTTAATGTATTCCTCAACAATGGCAGCAGAAGATGAGGAAAAAGGCGAAAGTACAGAAAAGTCGGCTTATGTGTTACGAGATGCTATTAAAAATCGCATTCTTCCCCGTCAAATTCTAACAAGAAAAGCCTTTGAAAATGCGATCGCTGTGATTATGGCCGTCGGCGGTTCAACGAATTCCGTTTTACATTTATTAGCCATTGCTAATGCCATCGGGGTTGAATTAACCATTGATGATTTTGAAGAAATTCGCGCTAAAGTTCCGGTTTTATGTGATTTAAAACCCAGTGGTCGTTATGTGGCGACGGATTTACATAAAGCCGGGGGCATTCCGTTAGTCATGAAAATGCTATTAGAAAAAGGCTTAATTCATGGCGATGCCTTAACCATAACTGGAAAAACCGTAGCCGAACAATTAGCTAATGTTCCCTCCGAACCGAACCCTGACCAAGATGTCATTCGTCCTTGGAATAATCCCATGTATGCTCAAGGACATTTAGCCATTTTAAAAGGGAATTTAGCCTCAGAAGGTTCTGTTGCTAAAATTAGTGGCGTTAAAAATCCAGTTATTACTGGGCCTGGACGGGTTTTTGAATCCGAAGAAGAATGTTTGGATGCAATTTTAGCCGGAAAAATTAACGCTGGCGATATCATTGTTATCCGTTATGAAGGGCCGAAAGGGGGCCCCGGAATGCGGGAAATGTTAGCGCCAACTTCGGCAATTATTGGCGCAGGTTTAGGGGATAAAGTCGGATTAATTACCGATGGTCGTTTCTCTGGAGGAACCTATGGAATGGTGGTCGGTCACGTCGCCCCTGAAGCAGCCGTTGGCGGTAATATTGGCTTAGTTCAAGAGGGAGATAGCATCACAATTGATGCCCATCAACGGTTACTGCAAGTTAATATTTCCGATGAAGAATTAGCCCAACGTCGTCAAACTTGGCAAGCTCCAAAACCTCGTTATACAAAAGGAGTTTTAGCCAAATATGCAAAATTAGTTTCATCGAGCAGTATTGGTGCTGTCACCGATTTAAACTTAGGTTAATTCTCCCGATTGTAGTGAGTCCTTTAGGACTCATTACACCCCCAATCGTATTAACAGTCTTCAGTATTAAATTGATGATCATGGCATAATTATAATTTTCAGGTTTGTTTGTCAAGTACGGTAAACTCTACCATTCAGAAGTTTGACACAACCAGGAAAATCCTTTATTATTAAATTGGCTGTGCGGTAAGAGCAAAAAAGCAAAAGCTTACTTATTGGCTTTTTATCACAGAGCCACTGTAAAGATACTAAGAATAAAGTAATGGTACACACTATTAGTTCAATAGTAGATTCTGTTGTTCCTGCAAAATCATACAGAGAAGACGTGGCTACAAAACTATACACGGAAGAAGAGCTACTCCAAGAGTATCCTGAACTTCAGCAAAAATATGAAAATTTTGAAACTGTATTAGATGTTGAAGGCTCTGCCTATTTTTACCAAGAGGCAGATAGCTTATTCACTGTATACGGTCTTCGGGGTCGGAGAGTAGAATATCTTGTAACAAAAATAGGGCAGAAAGCTGACGCTATTTACCTTGAGCCATCCACGATTTCTGAAGGAAGTCAAATCGCCGATCTAGCGAACAGCATGATCGTTAAGGAATCTGAGATGAATCGCTACGTTCCCGATATTGAAAAATTATCGTATTATCGTTTTGGGCCAACAACACATTTTGACCGATTAAAGAAGTTAACAGCAAAAGGTAAGTATTGGTTTCACAGCGCAAAAGGGCGTAATTTCTTAGCTACCCGGGTTGGCACAGATGAGAACGGTGAGCCTTGGTACAGGCTCTATGAGTTCTGTGTTGAAAGCCAAAATCCTCTAACGCTACGTCGGCCATCTCATATCTAAGATCAAAACTTTTATCATAGCATAGAAGTTCAGTAGTGCCAAACTACTGGTATTTTTGATTGCCTGTTTAACCCGTAGTCTCCCTAAAGCTAGGATTAAATTATTCCTAGCTTCAGGGGCTCAAACGCTATACTGGAGACAAATAATTAGCACAGGTAGTAGTAAATTATGCTGTCTTCAAAAGTTTATCCAGCCGTTAAATCTAAACTTCAACCCGCATTACTTCAAGCTGAAACTAAATCGAAAGGAAACAGAATGTACGCGATTACATTTGATATGGATATAGAATCCCTCAGAAATAACTACGGTGACCCTTACAACAATGCTTACCCGGAGATTAGAAAGATTTTGCAAAAGCATGGTTTTACGTGGCAACAAGGTAGCGTTTACTTTGGTGGTGAGAGTATAAATGCTGTAACTTGTGTTCTTGCTGCAATTGACTTGTCTCGTAATCTCCCTTGGTTTGCTGCATCTGTGCGAGATATCCGAATGCTGAGAATTGAGGAATTGAATGATTTAATGCCAGCAGTTCAGCAACAAACAGAGTAAGCTAGTGCTTAAAGTTAAAATTTTAGTAGGTGGGCAGAATTATTCTGTCAACTACTTTTTTCCTGCTTGGACAAGCATCTTGTGGGTTGTGAACTCTTCATTAGACCCATAAGGGGTGAATACTATTTTATGAGGCGTGAACGCCTCATAAAATAGGTTTATTTTTTAAGGATTGACTCTCAACTAAACTTGATTATTTCTCATCTTCATATTCATCAAGTTGTAATGTATATTCTAATGCTTCTTTTAACATCAATAAATAACTGGAGGAAAGAGTTCCTAACTTTCGGATGAGTCGTTGCTTGTCAATCACGACAATTTGATAACAAAGTGCAACAGATTCTTGAGTTAAACCCGCTTCACCAGCAGCAATAATAACTGTACCTGGTATTCTAGCCCGTTTATCATTACTGGTTAAAGGAACAACAACTACAGTTGTAGTAAAACGGTCAAGCGTATTTCTTTGAACAACAATAACGGGTCGAATACCTGCTTGTTCTGAACCGCGACTTGGATTCAAATCAGCTAAATAAATATCTCCCCGCATCACTTAACATCCTCTTGGTGAAGCTGATACAAATAATCGCTTAAAATCCCTTCTGAATAAGCTAAATCTTGGTCAGCAAACTCAGCTTTTATATCCGCAGCTTCTTGATCAGAAATACTATCCCAATCCTGAAATTGTTGTTTTTTATGTAATAAAAGTGCATATTTCAACACTTCCTCTTGCTTAGATAAGGATAATTGGGATAAGACTTTCAACAGTTGGGATTGGACAACATCAGGTGTTTTTGTGATCATCAAACCAACCTAACTAAGATTTTAAACAAACTTGATAGATTTTAGATCCTATAGATCAATTATAACCCATTTTTATTTTAGAGGAAAAAACGATACCTACGGTAAGCTGCGAAGATCGTAATTCAACACCCATTGTTGGGCTTTAGACCTCTATTCTAGCTAAGAGTTACGCAATATATGTTAACTGATTGAAGGGTTTCCTAGCTAAATATCCCCAAGCCTCTTTCAAAAAGATACCTTAACGATTAGGTCTGGGGTGATATCATTGACCCTAATTAAGTTAGATTAGTTTTAAAAAGCAAAAAATAGAGTCATAATATGAATAATGAATTTTACTTCCTTGCCATAAAGTCCACCAAATTCCATGAGTTTTCAAATGCTAGATGAAATGATTAATCTCCAAAATGCAATTATTCCTGCTTGCGCTATCGTTACCCCCGATACACCTTTGTTGCAGGCACTCCTGGCAATGAATCAAAGCAATAAACAACAATGCTTACTCTCAGAAGCTCCTCATTTGGTTGAAAATGCAAATTTTCCTTCTCAGTCTGCTGGATGTGTATTGGTGATGGAAAATGAAGAATTAGTAGGAATTTTAACAGAACGAGATACGGTTAAATTAGCAGTTAAAGGGGAAAATATTTCTCAAACAACGGTTAAAGAAGTGATGGTAAAACCTGTGATTACTTTAAATCATGAAGAATTTACGGATGTCTTTGTGGCTTATAATATGATGCGTCGCTTTCAAATTCGCCACTTACCCATTCTTAATCAACAGAAAAAAGTTTTAGGTTTAGTCACCTTAACAAGCTTGCGACAAGTTTTAAATCATCACCATTTTTTAAGGTTTCGTCAAGTTTCAGAAGTCATGACTCGTCATGTCATGACGGTTTATCCCTTTACTCCAGTTCGAGAAGTTGCCCAAATTTTAGCTCAATATAATATTAGTTGTATTGTTGTTGTTGTCGAACAAGACGGACTTTTATATCCGGTCGGGATTGTCACAGAACGAGATATTTTACAACTGCAAGCTTTAGAACTGAATTTACAAAATCTCACCGCCGAGACAGTCATGAGTTTTCCTTTATTTTCAGTTAAATCCATAGAAACTTTATCAACAGCACAGCAAATTTTACAAAAACATAAAATCAGACGATTAGCTGTCGTGGGTGAACAAGGAGAATTACAAGGAATTATCACTGAGAGTAATTTAGTTCAGGTCTTAGACCCTTTAGAATTGTATGGCATTTTAGAAATATTAGAACGAAAAGTCATGCAATTAGAAGAATGTCGAATTATCTTACTCACCAAACAAGATTTAGAATTAGCTAAAGCTTTAGAAAATAATGAATTTAGTCTTTACTATCAGCCTCAAGTTGATTTAAAAACCAGGGAAATTGTGGGTGCGGAAGCGTTAATTCGGTGGATATCTCCTCAAAAGGGAAATATTTCGCCCATAGAATTTATTCCCATTGCTGAAAATACAGGCTTGATTATACCTTTGGGTAAATGGATATTAAAAACCGCTTGTACTGAAGCTGTTGCTTGGAAATACTCTGGACTTCCTTCTTTAGAAATTTCAATTAATATTTCAGCTACTCAACTGAATGATGATAATTTTGTTCCAGAGGTTCGCTCAATATTAGATCAAACAGGTTTAGAACCTCAACGATTAAAATTAGAATTAACAGAAAGTGTCTTGGTTCATAATATTAATTTAACCTTAGAAAAATTTAAACAGTTACAGGAATTAGGAATTGAAATTGCGATTGATGATTTTGGAACAGGTTATGCTTCTTTAAGTTATATTCAAAATTTCTTGTTTGATATTTTAAAAATTGATCGCTGTTTTATTAAAGATATTACTCGAAATAATAAAAATTCTGCTATCGTTTCTGCGATTATCCGACTTGCTCGTCAACTTAATTTTAAAGTGATTGCTGAAGGAGTCGAAACCCAATTAGAACGAGATTTTTTAGCGCAACAAGGTTGTGATTTTATTCAAGGCTATTTTATTAGTCGCCCTCTCCCTTTTGAAAAATTTTGTGAGTTTTATTGGGATTATTCTAACCTGAAATAGACGGGAATGGAGATCAAATCCAGAGGAGAAAATTATTAACTTTTGACACCCCACTTAATTAACAGGCAAGATGCCTGTTCCACAGATCTATTCTTCTGTCAACAGTCAACAGTTTCCTGTTTGTCCTAAATATTGAGTTAAATAAGGGGAAAAAACTTCATAAATTAAAGTTAACGGTTTGCCATGATGCCAAAATAAATAATGACGTCCCCAAAATGGCCCTGATTCGCCAAAGGCTAATTCTAAGGCTTTGCTATCGCCATAATAAATTCCCTGCACATCCCGATAAAGTTCCGTCCGTAATCGTGCTAAACTCGCCCAGATGGGTAACGACCGATTTTGTAAATATTCATCAACATGACTGGCTTCCCACCAAGACGTTGCGTAGGCTAACCGTTGTCCTGATGCGGTTCTTAACCACACTTGACGGCGCACACGGGGGCCAGGAACGGCTAAAATCTGTTCTGGGGCGTTATCCGTACTGATGCCAATGGCTGACATATCAATCACATCAACCTCTGTGGGTTCCCCGGTTAACAGTTGTAAATGTCGAGTCGGAGAACCATCTCCTAAGAGCAAAATTTGCCAAGGGGGAGACAGTTGACTGTGGGGTAGTCCTTGTTTAACAATAGCTTCATCCCCCTGCCATCGACACCGGAGACGATGCCAAGCAGTTGGTTGAGTAACGGGTTCGAGTCTTCTAATACTGGCAGTCAAGGGTATGCAACAAAACTTAACGTCTGTTGTTTATGATAGCGCAACGGATGTCAGGTGTCAGGTTTCAACGATGAGATTATGAACGACCCTTTAAAAGAAGTTACAATTTATACCGATGGAGCCTGTAGTGGCAATCCAGGGCCAGGAGGATATGGCATCGTGTTAATGTATGGCCCCCATCGCAAGGAATTATCGGGGGGTTATCAACTCACCACCAATAATCGCATGGAATTAATGGCCGCTATTGTTGGATTAGAAGCCTTAAAGTTTCCTTGTGCTGTTAATTTATATACGGATTCTCGCTATTTAGTGGATGCAATGTGCAAAGGATGGGCGAAGAAATGGCAAAAAAATAATTGGAAACGTAATCCCAAAGAATCTGCTAAAAATCCCGATTTGTGGGAAAGATTACTCAATATTTGTCAACAACATCAAGTTCAATTTCTCTGGGTGAAAGGTCATGCGGGAGATGAAGAAAATGAATGTTGCGATCGCTTGGCTGTAAATGCTTCCCAACAACCTGATTTACTTCCAGATTTGGGTTATTCACAATAGACTTAATCCCGTTAATTTGGTTATTTTTTCCTGAAAATAAACGAGTTTTAATTATTACTGAAAATCAAACCTTAGCGTTTAAAGCTGGCGATATTGTCAATACACAAATTATTTTATTAGGCTTTAGTATTAGCATTAATGAATTATTCAGTTAAATTTCGTAGTAAGCCCTTCAGGGCTTAATTAGAGTCCTAAAGGACTCACTACAAAGTAGTAAGCCCTTCAGGGCTTAATTAGAGTCCTAAAGGACTCACTACAAAGTAGTAAGCCCTTCAGGGCTTAATTAGAGTCCTAAAGGACTCACTACAAAGTAGTAAGCCCTTCAGGGCTTCATCAGAGTCCTAAAGGACTCACTACAAAGTAGTAAGCGCTTCAGGGCTTAATTAGAGTCCTAAAGGACTCACTACGGAATTAATCATCGAAATGTTTAATAATTGCATCGGCAAATTCTGAACATTTCAACGGTTCAACGGGAGGCTCCATTAATCGGGCTAAATCATAGGTGACTTCTTGATTTGCGATCGCACCACTTAACCCTTTTTTAATTAAGTCTGCTGCTTCTTGCCAACCCATATATTCTAACATCATCACCCCCGATAAAATCAAAGAACCTGGGTTAACACGGTCTAAGCCTGCGTGTTTCGGAGCAGTGCCATGAGTTGCTTCAAAAATCGCACATTCATCCCCAATATTTGCCCCTGGCCCCATACCTAAACCCCCGACCATTGCCGCCGCCGCATCCGATAAATAATCCCCGTTTAAATTCATGGTAGCCAGGATAGAATATTCATCAGGACGGGTTTGAATTTGTTGGAAAATACTATCAGCAATGCGGTCATTGACCATAATTTTTTCCTTCCATTTACCCTGACCGTGAGTTTCCCAAATAGCATTGAGAACCCCTTCCACTTCTTGACAAATTTCGGCTTTTTTCTCAGGGGTTAGGGAATCGTAACCCGGATCAATCATCTTGGCATTATCTTCAATAGAAAGATCAGGATTTTTCTCTTTATTTCCTAAAATCCAAGATTCCCGTTCGGTGACACATTCATTACGAAACTCCGTAGTTGCTAATTCATAGCCCCAATCGCGGAACGCCCCTTCGGTGTATTTCATAATATTGCCTTTATGCACCAGCGTCACCATTTGTTTATTTTTAGGCAGACGCAAAGCTTGATAAATGGCACGACGAACTAACCGTTGAGAACCCGTTTTACTAATCGGTTTAATCCCAATTCCAGAGTCAAGACGGATTTGTTTTTTCCCATGTTCAGGAGTCGCCGGAATTAACTCCGTATTCAGAATATTAATTAATTTTTCGGCGATTTCCGTTCCTTGACGCCATTCAATTCCTAAATAAATATCCTCGGTATTTTCCCGATAGATAATCACGTCTAATTTTTCAGGGGTTTTATGAGGAGAAGGCGTTCCGGTGTAATATTTACAGGGACGAACACAAGCATATAGATCATGAATTTGCCGTAAGGCCACATTCAAAGACCGAATTCCGCCGCCGATGGGCGTGGTTAATGGCCCTTTAATGGCAACTCCATATTCCCTGATGGCGGTGGTGGTGTCTTCCGGTAAATATTGATAAGTGCCGTAGAGTTCGCAGGCTTCGTCCCCAGCGTAGACTTTAAACCAGCTAATTTGGCGCTGACCTCCGTAGGCTTTAGCAACAGCCGCATCCAAAACTTTTTCTGTGGCAGGCCAGAGGTCAATTCCAGTGCCATCTCCGCGAATGAAGGGAATAATCGGATTATCAGGAACAATGGGTTCGCCGTTTTTGAAGGTGACTTTCTCGCCTGTGGTGGGTGGAGTAATCTTTTCGTACATATTCTTGAGATGTAGATAACGATGCACCTTATTTTGTCACGATTTTTTACATAAACCCCCAGGACTACCTGAAAAATTTTAGTTTTTTGGGGTAGGATTAAGATTAAGTGGTAATTTGTTTGTAATTTGTATCAGGAAATACTGACATTTGCATAGTTATAGAAAATTTAATTGCAAAACCTGCATCTTGCATTGTTTCTTAAACAATTGACAAAAAAATACAAGAAATTTTTAAAGAAAGTTAATGTTCTGCCAGGGAAAACTGTGTATGATGATGAGTAGCGAAAGTTCATGGAACTGAATTCTTTTTTTTCACGAACTCAAGGCAACGGTGAACGAGGGTTAAGTTAAAGATCCAATATCAAACTCGTCCTAACTGAATATTCAGAAGTCAACGCTCCCAAATCGGGAATAGCAACCGTTAAACTAGCCACCTGAAAACTAAAATGATACACATGATTTGAACATCACTAACTCAGTCATAATCGAGTTTTTAAGTTCAGCGATTCTTCAATTTTTCACCCTTATTCATTTTTATTAACAGGCAGGATGCCTGTTCCACAATCCTAGAAAATTTCGTATTGATCCCTTATCTACCGGAGACTAGAAACGATGGAAAGCACTAAAACCGTTAATCCTAATGCCTATCAAGATGTATCTTCTTCTATTTTAATTAATAGCCGATTAGCCGACCAGCAGGGCGCTTTTCCCACCAAAAATATAGCCCCAAAATATTCTGAACAACCCCATTTATTAGAATTACCCCATTATGGATTAGAAGAATTAGGACTCAGAAACCTAGGTCATGTTTATCGCAACCTACCCGTTCCCACCTTAGTTGAACATTCCATTGCCCGGGCTGAGGGCATTCTCGCAGCGAATGGGGCTTTGTGTGTCAAAACCGGAAAATATACCGGACGTTCACCCCATGATAAATTCATTGTGGATGAACCCGAAAGCCGGGATGAAATTCACTGGAGCAAAATGAATGTTCCTATCCCTGAATTCAATTTTGATCGTCTGTATCGTCGGGTGCGGTCTTATGTTCAAGGACGGGATTTATACATTTTTGATGGTTATGTCGGCGCTGATCCTCATTATCAATATGGGGTACGAGTGATTACAGAACGGGCTTCTCAAAGTTTATTTGCCCAACAATTGTTTATTCGTCCCACCGCCGAACAACTTAAAACCCATCACCCTGATTTTACCGTAATTGCTGTTCCAGGGTTACACGCCGATCCTGAAGATGATGGCATTAATAGTGAAGCGTTTATTGTGCTGAATCTATCCAAAAAAATGGTAATTATTGGCGGATCTAAATATGCTGGAGAAATCAAAAAATCCGTCTTCTCCCTGATGAACTACTTCATGACCAAAGCCGATGTGCTACCCATGCACTGTGCCGCCAATATGGATGCAGACGGACACACCGCCCTATTCTTTGGGTTATCAGGAACCGGAAAAACCACCCTCTCGGCTGACCCCCAACGCTATTTAATTGGAGATGATGAACATGGTTGGTCAGATCATGGAGTGTTTAACTTTGAAGGCGGTTGTTATGCCAAAACCATTAAACTGCGTCGGGAACAGGAACCCCAAATTTGGGACGCCATTCGGTTTGGGTCTTTAATGGAAAACGTGGTTTTAGACCATGACACCCGTGTTCCTGATTATGATGATGGCAGCTTAACGGAAAATACCCGCGTTGCCTATCCCATTGAGTATATTCCCAATGCCGTGATTCCGGGGGTTGGTCGCCATCCCAAGACGATTATTTTCCTCACAGCAGATGCCTTTGGTGTGCTACCTCCCATTGCCAAACTGACGAAAGAACAGGCCATGTATCACTTCATGTCCGGTTATACCAGCAAAGTCGCCGGAACAGAACGGGGAATTAAAGACCCAGAAGCCACCTTTTCCGCCGGATTTGGTAAATGTTTCTTACCCTTGGCTGCGTCAGTCTATGCCAAATTATTAGGAAAACGATTAGAAGAACACCCCGAAACCAACGTCTATTTAGTCAATACCGGATGGTCAGGTGGCGCCTACGGAGTCGGACAACGAGTTCCGATCTCCTATACTCGTGCTATGGTGTCAGCGGCAGTGAATGGAACCTTAGACAACGCCAAGTTCTATCCCCATCCGATTTTCAAAGTGTTAGTACCCGAAAATATCCCAGGAATTCCTTCTGAAATTTTAGATCCGGTACAAACCTGGAAGAATCCCAAAGCTTATGAAAAACAAGCCAAACAATTAGCTCAGTTGTTTGTGGACAACTTCAAGAAATTTGAAGGCGTTCCTGAAAGTGTTCTGGAAGCTCAACCGAATCTTAACTAAGTTAAGCCATCGTCCGAGCTTTAACTCTACACCCTTGAATTAATCTTTGATCCAATTTCACCCCCTGGCTCTAAAAGTACAGGGGGTTTTTGTCGGTGGTGATTGCAGAACTTTGAGCATTTTTACAATTGTTTACAGTCTTCAAATCCTAGTGTAACAATTGAAAGTAGAAAATATTCTGTATCAGGGTCAACAGTTTCCTGTTAAATCTTGTTGTCAGCCGAAACTTAATTGTGAACCGAGTTAAATTCAATGTGCAATAGGAATAAAAAATGAATTTAAAAACAAAAAAGATTCATTTAAAATGCAATTCTTGTTCTCAGATTACCGCTTATCAGAAAGCATCCATTGTCTGTCCTCAATGTGGTGGAACCATTCTTCAAGCCGAGTATAATCTCGAAGAGTTAGTTCATTGTCATTGGAAAGACCAACTTTCCACTCGTTACCCCAGTTTGTGGCGCTATCACGAACTTTTACCTTTATTTGATTTCAATCATATTGTCACAATGGGGGAAGGTTGGACACCCTTAATTCATGCCCAACGCTTCGGAAAGTTAATCGGTTTAGATTATCTTTATATTAAAGATGAACGTCAAAACCCCACAGGTTCCTTTAAAGATCGACAAGCTTCCGTGACAATTTCCGTGATGAAGGAACAGGGAATTAAAGAAATGGTTTTAGCTTCAACCGGAAATGTGGCTATTTCCTATTCAGCTTATGCAGCTAGGGCGGGAATTAAACTTTGGGCCTTTCTGTCAGGTTTAACCCCCGATGAAAAAATCCGAGAAATTCGATTATATGGGGCAGAAACGGTCAAAGTCCCTGGAACCTATGATCAAACTAAACAAGTAGCTGCGGAATTTGCCCAAAATCAGGGGATTTTTTTAGATAGTGGCTTGAAAAGCTTTACCAGTGGGGAAAGCATGAAAACAATGGCCCTGGAGTTAGGCGAACAACTGCATGGAAAAGCCCCAGACTGGTTTATTCAGGGAGTAAGTGGAGCGATGGGGCCCATTGGAGTCGTTAAAGGGTTTGAGGAAATGATGGCAGTGGGAATGGTCGATCAAGTGCCCCGCTTGGGAATGATTCAATCCTCCGGTTGTAACCCAATGATACAAGCTTTTGAAAAAGGTGAACGGGAAGCCATTCCGGTTACAGACCCAAAAACGGCGATCGCCACCTTAGCAACCGGAAATCCGGGTTTTGCCTATAGCTGGCTTTATGATTTAATGCAGAAATATGGGGGAGCGATGGAACAGGCGACGGATGCTGAAGCGTATACCGTGACTCGACTATTAGCCCAAACGGAAGGAATTTCTGTGGAACCTGCGACGGCTGTAGCGTTTGCTGGGTTAATCAAACTGGCTCAACGGGGAATCATCCAACCTCAAGAACGAGTGGTGATTAATTGTTCGGGTCATACCTATCCGGTAGAAGAACAGATTTTAACAGAGGAATTTGCACCAGAAGCCTTAACCCAGTTTAAGTGGTAATTAAATCTTGTTGAGATTCTGATTCTAAGGGGAAAAACTTAGAATCTTGATCCGCAATTAAAGCCGTCGCTGCCATTCCCGTATGTACCGTACATAATGTCCGAAACGGGTCCATAATCGGGTCAATGGCAATAAATAAAACTAAGGCGGCTTCTAAGGGTAATCCTAAAGGTCTAAGAACAACGTTCAGGGTCGTTAAGGTAACAATTCCGGTCGCCCCTGAACTAGCCATTCCAGCAAAAATCGAACCGACAATGATAATAGCTAACCCCGATACACCAATCGAAATTTGATACAGTTGGGCAACAAAAACACTCGCCAAAGTGAAATAAACCACTTGACCAAAACGACCGACCGTGACCCCCAAAGGAACAACTAAGTTTGTGGTTTGTAGAGAAAATTTTAAACCCTGACTCAGGGTAGAAATCATTGAGGGTAAACACGCTAAAGCATTTGTAGTTGCTAAGGCTAAAATTGTGGGTTCTTGAGCCATAGAAAAGACATAACTTAATGGACATCGAGATCGCACCCAAATCAAAATGGTACTCACGGCATAAATTAATAAATAAGTAAAAACAGCCACCGCAATAAAATTCACCATAGCAAATACAACGTTTAATCCAGTGTGAGCAATTTGTGCCGAAAGCAAACTATATAATCCAAATGGCAGCAGCAAGGTTAACCAACTAATCCATTTATTAAAGGTGCGATAAATAATTTCTAAACCATCTAAAAAAGCCTGAGATGCTGGGGTGCTATCTTGAACCATTCCCAAAGAAATTCCAAAAATAATAGAAAAAAATAAAACCTTTAATGTATCTCCTTTACTGAGAGCATCAAAAATATTATCGGGAATCATACTGATCACAAAACTTCCTAATCCAGGCTGATTTTTTAAGGGAGGTAAAGGTTGATTTAAGGCGACTTCTAAATCAATTCCTGATTTATTCACTAATATTCCTAGGTTTTGTAGGGTTGTTGTACTTAAACCCGTTCCCGGTTTTGTGATTCCAGCAACTAATATCGCAATTACCGCAATGAATACCATTAACACCGGAAAGATAATAATAATGCGTTTGATGGATTTTGTCGCATTATTAGAAGCCATAAGTCGGCCAATACTCATTGTAATTGCTGAAATTAAAATCGGCAAAACACACATTTTCAGCAAGCTTAAATACATCTGACCAATGGGTTCAAGTTGAAAAGCCAGGGACGGTTTTAACAATCCTGTAGCAATAGAAAAAATAATGCTAATTAGCAGGAGCCAAGGATTTTTTAAAATATGAATAACCTGAGATCTCAAACTCTTTTTTTTTAATGGCTTCATGGGTAGACTCTCCTGTATCCCATTATTAATTCCTTGAATTTAGGATTCCTGCTTAAAAATATCTGGATATTTATTAATTAACTCTTCAACAGTATAGTTTAAGTTATTCAGATCCAGATAAGTATTCACAAACGCTAAGAAATGGTTATAATCCCAAGGAAGAACCATCGCCAGTGCATCCTTAGTATCCGTGAGAGCGACAGTTTGAATATCTAAAGCGGAATCAGGTTGAGCAAGTACGATTTTTTTCACTTCTAATTCATCTCGATAAGCCGCTAGGACTTCTCCTGTTTTCACCGCTTCTACAACGTCCTCCCAAGTTTCAAATTCAACCACTTGAGCCTGGGGAAATCGAGTTTTAGCAAAAAATAACGCATATTGAGTGCCCTGAATCACGCCCAATTTTCCATCTAAATTTTGAATAACCTCTTCAGGGCGTTTATTTTGAGCTTTCTTCGCTAATTCTAAACGATTCACCAATAATCCTTGACGCATACTGACATAAGGAGAAGAAAACAGGACTTTTTTAGCCCTTGCCATACTAATACTTAATTTCGAGATGCCAATATCGGCTTTGTGCTGATATACTAAATCTACAACCTCATTAAAAACTTTTGCTGACCGATCAAATTTAACTTTAACCCCTAATTCGGTAGCAATAGCTTGACCTAAATCAATATCTAATCCGGTTAATTCACCTTGGGAATTCTCGCTAAAAAAGGGCGGGTTATCCGTTCCTAAAACCGCAACAATCAGTATCCCTCGATCCAAAATTCCTTGAATATCGGGAGGAAGATTAGAGGCAGAATTTAGAGGCGTTGATACAGGAGTCCATGCCGTCAATAAAGAAGAATTATTGAGAGATTTTAAGGTGTCTTGACCTACAACCCCATCCGCCAATAATCCCATACTAATTTGGAAATTATAGACGGCTAATTCAGTTTTTTGATCGTAAATTCCATCAATTGGCCCTGTAAAATAACCGTTTTGCTTGAGTTGCTTTTGCAATTGTTTAACCGCAGTTCCGTAGCTTCCTAAACTGAGTTCTGGAGTTGATTCAGGGGGTTTTGCATCCGGATTATTGGGGGATGAAGAGGGGACGGTTACTAACGTTGTTGTTTCCCGGATTGTGGCTGGAGCTTGATGAGTTTGAGAGAATGAAGTTAGGGATGGAAACAAAATCCCAATTCCTACCACTATGATGAAGAAAACATTAAGAATTTTCCCCTTAAATATTTTATGGAATCGAGCTTTCAATGACAATCACCCTCCTGGTATCGATATAGCACCCCTGAAACATCTCATTGTTAGTATAGAAGGATACCTATGAAGAAATTTCCCTAGGTTGAATCTGATGCCTCTAAACTATATCTTAACTTCTAAGGCTACCTTACTTGATCAGTATCGATTCATTAAACTTATTTTAAGGTAACAGACATTCATGAATTAGGTACTATATTTTACAGAGCCCCATCAACTCCTGCATCTATATTCAAACTCTTCCGTTAGAACACCGTAACTTGATCCATCCTCCCAGTCTAGTCAACATACTAGGAATAGAATTGTTTTAATCCACCTTATCTTATCGCCAGATCACCATGAAAGGAATTCACAAAAATCAGGGAATCGAAACCAGCATCAGTTTAACAACTCTGCTTACCGGTTTTATTCTGTTAATGATCAGTTTTACTACCGCAATTGTTTATTTTTCTTGGTACTTTACTTCTAAAAAAAATATTGATCAGATTGTAACTCAAATTAATGAAGAAATTGCCCTATCAACATCTAAAGAATTTGCCGATTTATTTCAAGATGTATCCTATACACAAGATTTAATTGGGAGTACCATTACTCGAAATTTAATTGATATTAATGATCCGCAACAACGGGATAAATTTTTTCTCAGTGTTTTGCAATCTAATCCCAATTTTAGTTTTGTTCAGTTTGCCTACCCTAATGGTGATTATGTTGGTGCACAACGTTTATCTGTAGGAAATGATCGTTCTAAACTTGATCCCCAAGAATTATTAAAACTTCATTTTCGTCAATGGTATCCCGATGAAAAATTAGCAGTAAAAACCACAGATATTTATCAATTAGTAGAAAACGCTCTCCAATTTATAGGAACAACTCAAATTGAAGAACCGAATTGGTATGCTCCTCATCGTCCTTGGTATCAAGATGCTCTAAAAACACCGGGTAAAGCCGCTTGGACAGTTTATGTTTATCGTTCCACCAATACACCAGGGATTGATTCTAATATCACCCTTTATCAAGAAGATGAATTGTTAGGAATTATTGGTGTCGGTTTTGAACTGAAACAAATTTCTCAACGTTTAAAGGAACAACAAAAAGGACGACGAAATATTGATGTTTTTGTGATTAACTCTAAAGGAGAAATGATTGCTTCTACTGATCCCAATGAACATAATCCCATTCAAATTAAAGGTCAGGATCAACCTCAACTCAAGCTATTAAAATACTCTAAAAATCCTGCTTTTCAGCTTGCTGTTGAAATCCTAGAAAAACGGGGAATTGACTTAAAAAGGGTTAGATATCCTCAACAGTGGGGCTACGAAGATCCCCAAACCCACAAATTTTATTATATATCATTGACTCCCATGAATAAATTAGATTGGTTGGTGGGAACAGTTATTCCTGAAGATAAATATATGGAGCAAATTAAAAGAAATAATAAAATTTTACTGGTGTTTATCACCATATTAATTATTGGAACAACGGCGTTAGGAATTGTTGTGAGTGATCGATTTTTTGTTAAACCCATTAAACAGATTCAGAAAATAACCCATCGCGTTGAAAATGGGGATTTAGAAGTGGCAAAACTGGAAATTCAAACCTGTCAAGAATTAGAAGTGTTAGCTCAGGCGATTAATAAGATGATTGTGGGACTGCGAGAACGAGAACGAGAACGAGATATTTTCGGCCGTGTAGTTTCGCCAGAAGTGCGAGAAAAATTATTACAAGGTCAATTAGAATTAGGAGGAGAATTGTGTTGGGTATCCGTTTTATTTAGTGATATTCGTAATTTTTCTACCCTATCAGAAGAAATGAAACCCCAAGAAGTGGTGGCATTTCTCAATGAATATTTAACAGAAATGACTGATGCCATTCGTCCATGGGGAGGATATGTTAATAATTTTATTGGGGATGCGATTGTGGTAATTTTTGGAGCCCCCTTATCCCCAGCCGAAACGGAATGGCGGTCAGTGGCGGCGGCATTAACTATGCGTGAACGTTTGGGAGAATTGAATCAACGGCGCATTCAACGGGGGGAAGTTCCCATTCAGGCGGGAATTGGGATTAGTAGTGGCGAGGTGGTTGCGGGACAAATTGGCTCTTTAGAACGGTTATTATATACGGTGATTGGCGATGCGGTGAATGTGGCAGCACGTTTGGAAACCTTAACTAAAGAATATCCTGAATATAATATTTTAATTAATGAATCAACGGCTGCCGCCCTAGAAACTCATCAAGATATTATCTTGAAAAGTTTAGGGGAAGTCAAAGTTAAAGGTCGTAAACAACCTGTCGAAGTTTATGCGGTTTTAGAGTGGAAAACAGTAGAAATTCCTCCTCCTATTCCTACAGAAATCATGAATTAACTTTTAATTAGAAACACAACCGTAACATATAAAATCGCTATTAGCAATTGGACAACCGTTACCGGAATCCCATACCGAAGAAAGGTTTTAAACGAAATAGTTCGTCCATGTTGTTCAGAAATTCCAGCCGCAACAATATTAGAAGAAGCCCCTACTAATGTGCCATTTCCGCCTAAAGTTGCTCCAAACATCATTGCATAAAATAGCGGTAATACTTCCGGGGGGAACTGTCCGTTAAAAGCAGGGTCAAGCACTTCTGCACCCACAAATCCCACATTCACTAAATATTGTTTTAACAGGGGAACCATCGCTACCACTAAAGGAATATTCGGTATCACACTCGAAATAATCCCTACGGTTAATAACAGTAAAATTGAACCTAAAGCAATATTTTTTCCTAAAATAACTGCCAAAAGCCCTGATAAACTGTTAATCACTCCTGTTTTTTCTAATCCTCCAATTAAGACAAAAATTGACATGAAGAAAATTAAGGTACTCCAGTCTAAATCCCGTAAAATATTATTAACCGTATCAATTTTACTATGATGGGCTAACATTAAGGCTAAAGCGGCCCCTAATAACGCCACCGCCGCCGGAGAAATGGGAACAGGTAGGGTTTCTCCAATTACAAAAAATGTTAACACAAACACGATAATAAATCCCCCCATCGCTAAGGTTCGAGGATGATTAATTTGAGGATGGGGTAAATCTTCTAAATGTTCAAATTTAGTATTCCACGTTTTACGAAATAAAATTGGCAATAAAATCACCACGCTGACAACGGCTAATATTCCCCCAATACTTAAGCGTTGTAGATAATCCACAAAGCTAATATTAATTGAATCTCCGACAATAAACGTGGCTGGATCTCCGACTAAGGTTAATAATCCGGCACTATTAGCAATGAAAACCATTAAAATTAATAACGGGACAAAATCAATCCCTAAATCTTGAGCAATGGGAGGAATTAAAGGCGCTAATAACATTACCGTTGTGGCGTTGGGTAATACGGCACAAATGGGAGTAGTTAATGCTACTATTCCTAATAGTAATCGTTTCCCTTCTCCCTTCGCCAACCAAATCATTTTAACCGCTAAATAATCAAAAATTTTAGTAGGTTCAAAGGAACGAACTAAAATCATTACCCCAAAAAATAAGGCTAAAGTTGCATAGCTGCGACTAATATAAGTCACAGCTTCAGTTAAAGTCATAACATGGAGAAAAATCAGGAGAAGCGCACCTAAAAATGCAGCAATGGTCAGGTGTAACCATTCCCCCATGATTAAAATAATAACTCCCACAAACGTAATTCCAGCAATTAAAGAATCCATTGTTTTTATTCGCAATAGGGGGTTAAATAAATAGAGATATCAATATTAATGAATTGTTTTCAAGATATCGCACTCTAAAAACAATCATTTTTACTGATTAATGAGTCTGTTTGTCTGATGGAGAAATTGAGTTTAGTTTGGCGGTAAAATTGAACGGTTTTGATAAGGTTTTATCTTGTATTTTACCCTTCAATATTTTTTCGTGAAATTCTCCTGTGAGTGTTAATGAATTGGGATTTTGGGATAGTTCTGATGAACAGAATAATAACGGATTTGAAAGTCCTGATAAGCTCATTTCTTGATCATTGAACTTGCCATTTAATGCAATTTTATCCCGGTTATATTCAGATTTTTCTACGGATAAATGGGCAAAAATATAAATCCCTGACTGTTCAATTTTTAGAATTAAATCTTTATCTTTTAAACAGTTGGGAGGAGTGTCAAGCTTTATAGAATAATCACCCCCAATCGTTACAGGTGCTTGTAATTGGCTTTCTCCATAGGCTGTCACTCCTTTAAAAAGCATCAGCACTGAGGCGATTGTAGCCGCATAAAAGACGAAGGATGTCCAGTTAGAATTATGGCGCATAGTTTGATGATAATTAGATGACAAGGTTAGGTATTAATGGGTTGCTGTAATAATGATTCGATGTGAGACGTGACTTGAGAATAACTCCGAGTAATTAATAAAGATGAATAACAGTCTTGAGCTAATTGATCGGTATACCGTCCTAAAGTTTGTCGTTCAATTCCCCAGGTGCGGCTGGTGCCTGCAATGGTTAAATCTACGGTTTTTGAAGCTTCAATCACCGCTTGAATGGGATTAGTTTCTTGCAGTCGAATCAGTTGTAAACGGGATTGAATCCAGGGGGGTAATACATCAATCATATTCCGTAATTCATAGCTTAATTCTTCTTCAGGTTCATTGGGTGTGACTAGAATTTTTAAGCGACAATTGGGGTCATTGAACATCATTCTTAAGGCTAAAGTTAACCCTAAATCATCGTGAATATTAGAAGCATAAGCCACTAATAAAGACTGAATTTGTTGCTGTTCTTTATTGACAAATACGGCGACATCTGTGGGAGAGTTATTTAAAATTTTACCCACTCTTCCACCTAAACGATTATCACTGAAGGCGGGACGATGCCAACCCACTAATATTAAATTAGCTTGATCGGCTAGGGCAATTTCTCCAGTTTCTTTCGCTACATCATGGGCAATGCGAATAATCGGATAAACGCCTTGTCTGAGTTCCGGCGGATCTAAACTTTCAATTAATTCTTCTAAGCGTTTTTGTTGTTCAGAAATTAAACGATTGGCTTCATCAGGGGTGCTTTGAAATAAATAATCTTCTTCTAGCTCTACTAAACTTAAAGGATGAACTACCGCAGGCGGTTTTCCCGCAATGGCTAAGGCTAATTTTAATAATCCTTTTTGAGTGTTGGGATTGGCAACGGGAACTAAAACTCGATAGGATGGATTGATAGGTTGAGGACTAATCGGTTGAAGTTCCGGTTCAATCACATCGAGTTTAATTAACTCTTTGGGATAGGTCATTTCTAATAAGGGCGAAGTCATAAAAGTTGTGACTAATGCCATTATTACTAACAGGGTAAAAAGTAACGGTGAAATTACCCCTAAACTTAAGCCAATATTCAGAACAATGAGTTCGGTTAATCCCCTTGTATTCATTAACCAACCTAAGGCGGAGGCTTCTCGTTTTTCAATCCCACTCACTCGCGCAGCGACATAAGTTCCGACATATTTGCCAATAATTGCAACCGCAATCACTAACCCGCATAATAACCACAATTCAGGACGATTCAGTAAGCCAATTTCTGTGCGTAATCCACTGTAAGCAAAGAAAATTGGCAATAGAAAAATTAAAACAAAATCTTCTGTTTTTTCAGCTATCTCTCGGACTAAACCTGGATTTTTTGGCATCACCGCACCGACTAAAAAAGCTCCAAAAATTAAGTGAATTCCGATGAGTTCTGTAATTAAGGCAGAAGCGACTACCCCCATATAAATCCAAGCTAAAACCCATTGGGTGAGTCGCCCTGTGCGTTGATAATGGACGGAGAGTTTTTGTAATAACCACCGTCCTGCGGTTACCATTAAAATAATATAGAGAATTGATTCAATAATGGTGGGAAATGCCCCTGATATACTGTTTGTTCTTGTCACCGCGATCGCTAAGGCTAATAAACACCAGGCGGTAACATCATCAACGGCAGCACAAGTTAACGCTAAGGTTCCTAAACGGGTTCCTTGTAAATTATTTTCTGTAATAATTCTGGCTAAAACAGGAAAAGCAGTAATCGATAATGCTGAACCTAAAAATAAAGCAAAGGCTGTAAATGAAACACTATCATTAGAAACAATTGGATAAAGAATTAAGGCTGAAGAAATCCCTAATGCAAAGGGAACTACAATACTAACGTGAGAAATTAAAATCGCCTTTTCTAGTTGTCCACTCAAATATTTAGGGTTCAGTTCCAACCCTATTAAAAACATGAAGAAAATCAGTCCAATTTCGGATAAAACATTCAAATAGGACAGAGTTTCAGGGGGGAATAAAGCGGTCATCACATTAGGGGCAATTAACCCTAATAAAGATGGGCCTAGCATAATTCCAGCAATAATTTCTCCAATCACTAAAGGTTGTTTAATTCCACGACAGACTAACCCCATTAATCGGGATAATCCAATCACTATTAAGACTTGCAAAAGAACTAAAATTGCAGGGTGCATAGTCAGCCTCAAATAGGACAAAAAGAAAGTTAACAGGAATTAATAATTAACCCCCGCACTCGTTAAATTTGTGGATAACCGATTTATGCTGGGATTACCCAAAATCGGTAAACCCCAACACTCAGCCATCTGCATGACTTTCGTACACCTTGGAAAGTGTGTCTTACCCCACAATTCAACACCCTGATGGGTTAATGTTATTGAATAACAGAGTCTTGTTTTTTGGAATTCTGGTGAGGGCAATTATAAAACTTCTGCCGTTCAACAGTCTTCTCTCACAGCCGACGGGGTTAGCTGACGGGCTAGGACTGAGAGATGTCCTTCTCGACAATAGTAAACAATCGAAGATAAGCCCCTAAAAATGGTTCCCCCGTTCCAACTCCATTAAAAAAGAGTGGATTAGGCTGACTGACTCTACTTAAAAAGTTACCATACCATATTAATTGAATTTTGTCTATTCCTGCTGATCAAAAGTGCCCTGAACTTTACATTCAAGGCACTAGGGGTTCGATTAATTGGATGAAGTTAAGATAAAATCCGTTCAATCGTGGCACGATAGGAATTACTATCTAATCCATCCCCGGAATTAATAATACTTGGATCTAACAGTTGTTGCATGGCAGAAATGCGATCGCGGGTAGCGGGGTGAGTGCTGATAATCGTTGGGGGAGACCCACTTTTTAACAGTTTAGCCATAAAATCTACCGCCCCTCGTGGAGCATAACCTGCACGAATTAATGTTCCTAAACCCATGCGATCGGCTTCATATTCAGCTTCACGACTTTTGGGACGGTTTAAGGCGAGTTCTACCCCAATTTGAACTATTTTATTTCGATCTACTCCGGCGACGGTCGCCACTCCCGCAGCAACAGCAGATTGACGCATTTGTTTAATCGCATGACGACCCGCAATATGTCCGATTTCATGAGCCATTACACTAGCTAATTCCGCTTCATTATCGGCGGCGGCAATTAACCCGGTATGAATATAAACAAACCCTCCCATAGTGGCAAAGGCATTAACATTAGGATCATCAATCACTTGAAACCTATAGGGAAGATTGGGGCGATCGCTGGCTTGGGCTAAACGTTGACCAATTTGATTAATATAGTTTTGAGCTTCGGGGTTGCGAAATAATTTAACTTGTTTGGTGAGTAATTCTTCATTAATTTGTTCTCCAATTGCCACTTCTTGACGGGCTGATAAATTCGATAATTGGATAATTTGAACTCCCCTAAAGATTAACTCTGGTAAAGGAATTGCTAAAGTGGCAACCGTTGAACTTAATAAAATACTCAGAGTAACGGTTATTGAAATTAAAGGATACAACCAACGATGACGGAAAAATCGGCTCATTGAAAAGCGTTTTAACATAGTGAGTGCGTGTGAGAATTCACAGGTTAGAGGTAGAAAATAAAAGTGGGAGTGTATTCTAATCTATAGACGCAGATTATAGAAACCGGGTTTCTAACCGTTATCTGTGAGTCTCCATCAAGTTTTATGGAGAAACCCGGTTTCTGAAAGTTTCTGTTGGTGGAGTCTAAGAAACCGGGTTTCTAAACGTTATCTGTGAGTCTCCATCAAGTTTTATGGAGAAACCCGGTTTCTGAGGGTTTCTGTTGGTGGAGTCTAAGAAACCGGGTTTCTAACCGTTATCTGTGA